>JAIRNH010000032.1 GCA_031258155.1 Helicobacteraceae bacterium
CGCTGCTTAGCTAGTATAATCCCTTCATAAGCATCCGATCTAAAATCGTCGGCGCTATAGGCTAAATCGCTCCCATTCCTAACGCGATCTCTGACAATAGCGCAAATCATTTTCGCGCACTCCTCTGCTTCCTCTGCCGTCCAATATGGGACAATCGTGCGTAGCGTGAGCGGATCGATAAAGAGATGATTAGCGGCGGACATAGTCGCCCGTGCCGAGAGAGTAAAAACGTTTGGTCGATTGCGGCTTGGCTGGAGCCAATGGCGGGAATCGAACCCGCGACCGCTCGCTTACGAAGCGAGAGCTCTACCGCTGAGCTACATTGGCAAAGAGAGCGTGAAATAAAGGCGCAATTCTAGCCAAAAACCCTAAAAACGCCCGCGACGAGGGTAGTAAAGGCTTTGATCGGCGCGAAACGCAAATCAATCCGACGATCCCAAAAAATCGCCGATTATAACCGCCGCGATCGCCGCGCTAACTTCTTTATCGCGACGCTTAGCGGAAAAGATCGCATTAGAAACCGCCGATCGCAAACAGCGTCTCGTATTCCAACCGCGAGTTTGGATAGTTAGCCATTAGCCGTTTTGTCTCCGAAACGCTTAACCTCGTTTTGCCGCCGCCAATGCCGCTTTCGCGAATATATGAAAACATCTCGCGTTTCGAGCCAAACTCTAAACGATAGTTTTTGCTCCAAAACCTAGCGTTAAAATAGCGCGAAATTATCCCGCGCGCCTCGCGCTCGGATAACAGCGGCGTTTGCGCGCCGGAGAGGTCGCGAAGCGTTTGAAGCGTTTTGTCTGTAAAAAGCGCAAAGGCGATTTTGCCGCCAAAAGGCGCGATCGCCTTTAGCGTTTTATCGAGATCGCTTGCCCACTGGAGCGAACAGCAAGAGGCGATCAGGTCAAACGGAGCGTAAGCGGCAAGTTTTTCTAGCGCGCGAACGTCGTTGAAATCGACCAGCGCCTTGCGAACGCAATCGCCGCTTGGATGTAGCTTGATCATCGCCTCCGCCGCGTCGATCGCGGCAAAGAGATCGACGCTCCACGATATTTGACGATAGATCGCGCCGTCGCCGCAACCTATATCCGCTATACGCTTTGGCGCGTAATTTACGGCGCTTATCAACTCTTTGGCGATTGTCTTTTGCATGGCGCTCAGTCTCGCGTAACGCGCCGAAAATCTATCAAATCGTCGCGTCGCCGCTCCCACTAAGCTCCTTTACAGACATTTTAAGCTAAAATTCGCGCCGCATTTTAACCTACAAAATCTCTTGTTGGGAGTTTTTATGACAAGCGCTTTGCTAATCGCGCAATTCGTGCTGGCGGCAATTATAGTCGTGGTCGTCTTGCTTCAAAAAAGTTCTAGTATCGGTTTGGGCGCGTATAGCGGCAGCAACGAATCCTTGTTTGGCTCGCGGGGTCCAAACGCCTTTTTAGCCAAAGTTACCGCGTTTTTTGGCGCGTTACTGATAGCTAACTCCATCGCGCTCACCTATATCTACTATGCGGGGCGCGACGCTTCCGTAGTTGATCGCGCCGTTATTCAAACCCCCGCGAGCGTCGAAGAGCAAACGTCGATTCCGCTTGCGCCCGACTCGGCGGGGGTTCCAGAAACGTTGGTTATTCCCGACGCGCCAAAGGAGTAAGCATGCTAAAGCCGATTTACGACGAAACAAAAACGCGAATGCAAAAATGTATAGAGTCGCTAAGCCACGAGTTTAGCTCTCTGCGCACCGGCAAGGTTTCGCCTAAAATCGTCGAAAACGTCAAAATTGACTATTTTGGGACGGCGACGGCGCTAAACGCGGTCGGCTCCATAACCACGCCCGACGCGAATACGATCGTTATTACGCCGTGGGATAAGAGTCTGTTAAAGGATATTGAAAAGACGATTCAGATCGCGAATATTGGCGTTAATCCGTCTAATAACGGCGCGGGCGTGATTTTGGCTTTTGCGCCGATGACGCAAGATCAACGCAAAGAGGCGGTAAAACACGCCAAAGCTATGGCGGAAAAAGCCAAAGTCGCCTCGCGCAACGTTCGGCAGGACGCGAACAATAAAATAAAGAAACTAGAAAAAGACAAAGCGATTACCGAAGACGAGAGCAAGCGCGCGCACGACGAAATACAGAAAATAGCCGACGAGACAATCGCCTTGATCGATAAACATTTGGCTGAAAAAGAAACGAATATCCTTAAAATCTAGGCTAACTATGGACGTAGAGGCTATTTACAAAAACGCCGGCGCTATTTTGACGGGGCATTTTCTGCTTAGCAGCGGCGCTCACAGCGGCTTTTATCTGCAATCGGCTAAAGCGCTCGAAAATCCAAAAACCGCCGAAAAACTAGCGATCGCGCTGGCGGAGCAAATACGCGCCGCCGCGATCGAGGCGCAAGCCGTCTGCGCGCCGGCGCTTGGCGGGATTTTAGCCGGCTACGAATTGGCGCGAGCGCTTGGCGTTCGCTCTATTTTTACGGAGCGCGCCGAAGGCAAAATGACGCTTCGGCGCGGCTTTGAGGTGGCAAAAGGCGAGAAAGTTATCGTCTGCGAGGATATTATCACGACGGGCGGATCGGCTATGGAGTGCGCCAAAATCATCGAGGCGCTCGGCGGAGAGATAGTCGCGTTTGCCGCTTTGGCAAATCGCGGTTTCTGCCGTCGCGTCGGCGGCGCGGCGGGAGTTAGCGCGTGCAAACTGCCGCCCAATAAACCTCTTTTCGCGTTGGCGGATTTTGATTTTCCCATCTATGCGCCCGATCAATGTCCGCTTTGCGCCAAACACGGCGCGCCGATAAAACCCGGCAGCCGAAGCGCCGTATAAAGTCCTAATAAGATCGCAATCGTTTTGCCGATCTAACGCCGTAAGCGCAAGATTCCGTCATACCCGCGCAAGGCGGTAGAAACGCGATCGCTTCGTAATCAAAAGCGGGTATCCAGATACGCGCGCGCAAACGCTAAGCCAATCGTCAGCTTCCCATCATACCCGCGCAAGCCGGGTATCCATAACGACGATCGGCAAAAAGATGGAATCCCGCCTTCCTTTGCGATTACGGGCGGTAAACCGTCCTATCGCTTCGCGCAGGAATGATGGGGGCGGCGTTTTTAGTTTTACGATCCAGTAGTTACTATCGCCTTGGTTTTCCGTTACAGCGCCGTCAGCAAAGGAGTTAACGCCCGCGATAATATAGCCGCCGTCTTTTGTCTGTTGGATGGAATTAGCGTAGTCATTGGCGCTACCGCCAAGACTTTTTTGCCATTCAATAACGCCGTTTGCTTTTAGTTTTAGATCCAATAGTTACTATCGCCTTGGTTTTCCGTTACAGCGCCGTCAGCAAAGGAGTCAACGCCCGCGATAATATAGCCGCCGCCGTTTGTCTGTTGGATGGAATTAGCGTAGTCATTGGCGCTACCGCCAAGACTTTTTTGCCGCTTGATTATAGGGGGAGACTTTTGCTTATCGCCATCGTCGTCGTTACCGCCGCCCGCTAGTAATATTAGAAAGGTTAGGCTAATTACAGATAGTAGAAAGAGAACGAGAGGAATCTTTTTTTTGACCTCCAATAATATGATTAAAGCAAAAGCCAAACCGAGCGAACTGCATTGCAACAATCTCTTTTCCTGATGAAAATCAAAGTTTATGAATGTTAAGTCATTTACGCTTAAATTAGCGTTGATCTAATTCGCGCGAAAACAAAACGCAACGTTTGCCCGATGAAACGCAACTTAATAGTTAAATTGAAAGAAGCGAGACTTAAATTGAAACAAAGCGTAGCGCAGATTTCGCGCCGTTTGATTTAGTCGAAAAACGCCGATTGTATCGTCTCCGCGTTTACTCTGCTATCTATAGCCCCGCCGTTTATGAGCGCGAACGCCTAGAAAAACCGATTATATTATCGCCGCCCGCGTCTATCGCTATTAAAAAGGCGTTTAGCTAAAGCGAGCATAAACGCTTGAACAGTAGTCGCGTTTTATACGACGCAAAAGCCGCTTTGTTTGCGGCGGCTTATATTCAGCGTTTTCGCGCTTATCGGGACTACGGCTTAATATCGTCTTTGGCGCTTCTTAATTCCTCCCGCGACACATCGCGATATGCCGCTTGCGATCAAATAAGGAATCTTTATTGCTTGTTGTTTGACAAGGAGCGAGAGATGATCATATCGTCTTTTGACGGCTTGTCTTATTCGCGCGGCGACGTTTACGGACTAAATAGCGCGGCGACGTTAAGCAAAACGGGATTGTCGGCGCAAAATCAAAGCGGGACGACCAGCGATCAAGACGCGATCGAGCGCGCTTTTGAGACGGCTTCGATCGGCGCGAGCGAATTTGTAGCGGCGGATATGAAAGCGCGAATTTTAGAGGCTGACTTAAACTCGCAAACCTATGTAGAACGAGCGTTGATCCTGCGTTTTCAAAGCGCGCAAGCGCTAAGCAAATCAAGCGTAAACGAGGCGATAAAAGCCCAAAATCTAATCCTCGCCTCGCGCGGAGAGCCGCCGATCACCCCTGCGGAAGAGCGGGCGCTTGAAAGCCGCGCCCACGCGATCGTTAAACAGCGAATCGCCTTCCTCGACGCCTTTACGAAGGCGGCGGACGCAAAATTTGTTAAAATTAGAATTTAGTATAGTTTTTTTATATAAAATTAAGTTTAACTCGTTAAACTAGCCTCTATCTTAAATTTTGGGAGGCTAAATGATCAAACAATTCGCTTTGAGGCTCCGCGCCGCGAGTTGGATTATTCGCCGCCGAAACGATAGCGGAGCTATTCGTAGCGGCGCAAGAGGGGGCGAAGAAAAAGGCTTGGATCGGTAAACGCAACCAAATACGAACCTCTTTTACGCTCTCGCTTAATTTTATATCCGCGCAAAAGCGCTCGCGAGCTATCAAAGCGGAAAACGGCGGGGTTACGCCCGCGCGCCGGATAAAAACGGACGCGCTTAAACGTCCTTATGATACGAGCGGGCATTTAGGCGATCTTTAAACGCTTGCGCGAACAACGAAGGCAAAATAGACGATTTGACGTTTAGCTAAAGATTGAAAAGCTAAATGAAATCAACGGTAAGTCTTAGCGTCGCGCGGCGGAGGAAGCGGTTCGTTTGCGGCGTAGTTTTATAATTCGGTTAGCGTCGTAAACGCTTATTCATATCCCATTATATCCATCGCCCCGCTTTTGCGGGGCGATCATCGACGACGCGGACGCTTCAAGAGATATTTACCTCAAAGTCTATCGGCTTATCGTAGTAAAACTGCCAAGAGCTTACGATAGAATCCGCGCCGGCTTTTACATACTCTTGAACGTTGCTAGGGTCTATGCCGCCAGCGACGGCTATGCGGATGTTTGGCGCTAACTTTTTTATCTCTAGCGTATCGTTTGGAGATAGCTTATCAAGCTGTAATATATCCGCGTATGGCGCGAATTTTACCGCTTCGTCTATCGACTTTACCTCGATAATTATCTTTTTTTCAATCAATCGCCGTTTAATCTCGGCTAACCCGTCAAATACGCGCGCGTCGTCGCCAAGAAAAACGCGATGTTCGTTAAACAACAAAAAGGTCTCGGTTAATCCGGCTCGATGCGCGCTCCCGCCGCCGGCTAAAACAGCTTTTAACGATAGCGCTTTCGCGCCCGGAACCGATTTCCTAGAGCAACCTACGCCAACTAGCGGATTTGTCGCTTTAGCAAGCGTAACCAAGCGATTTGTCCTCGTGGCGATCGTAGAGGCGAAGCTAATAACGTTTTGCGAAACGCGCCACGCTAAATGAACGTTTCGCGCGGCGCCCGTCGCGCTAAAAATAACTTGCTTCGAGGCTATCGATTCGCCCGCGATCGCGTATTCTTTTACGACGAGATCGAGCTTTTGCGCGATCTTAACGGCTTCTTCGCAACCGCAAACGACGCAATCGCTTCTAGCCGCAATTTCAATCGTCGCCTTTTGATCGCATATGCCAAGCGCCTTTGTCGTTAGATCGAAATAGCCGATCTCTTCGGAGATCCACTCGTCTATAACGCTGTCTTTAATATAACTCAACTCGTATTCCTCGATTGCCGCCCTAAAAATGCGCGGCGATCTATTAAACGTTTTCCGTCTTGGCTTTAAGCGCGTATTCTATCATCAGTCTAGCCGCCTCTCTATACTCGTCCACAAAAGTCGCCGAACGCAGATCGCTAAAAACGCCGGGCGTCGTCGTATTGTTGGTTTTGATCACTAAATTCACGTTTGGATTTGCGCTGATGATTGCCTCCGCCGCAAAGCGAATATCGTTCTCTCGATCGATCGCGATAATAACGGCGGCGGCGCTTTTTACGCCCGCGTGTTCTAAAATAGATCGTTGCGCGGCGTTGCCAAGCATAACGGCGTGTCCGCGCTCGAATCCTTCCTCGACTTTCTTATACTGTCCTTCCACGCAGATATACGGAATTTCGCGTTCTTTAAGCATCTGCGCCACCTGTTGCCCTAAAGCCGCTCCGTAACCGATCACTATAACGTGACCCGATACGCTTGCGGATTGGATATTAGGCGCCGGCAAGCTCTGTTTTTTGCCGCGCTCGAAAAGCGAGGCTATGCGTTCGGAGTTTTTAATGATAAACGGCGTTAGCACCATAGAGATCGCTATCGCCGCCGATAGCTGCCCCAAAAACTCCTTGTCGGGCAGAATGCCCGCTTGCGTGGCTAAGGCGAAAATGGCGAAGCCAAATTCGCCCATCTGCATTAACGCGATCGCGCTCCTAACCGCTGAAAACTTATCGCTTAACGCGCGCGCGACGATATATATTACGATCGCTTTGCATAGCATAACTATCGCTACGACCGCGGCGATAAAGCCTATGTGATCGACAAGCAGTCTAAGGTTGATCTGCAAACCTACGGTAACAAAAAACACGCCCAATAACAGATCGCGAAAGGGCGAGAGATCGGCTTCTACCTGATGTTTATAATGAGTTTCGGCAATCATAATTCCGGCGATGAGCGCGCCTAAGGAGTAACTAAAGCCAAATTCATGCGCCAACAGCGCCGCGCCGACGACAATCAGCAAAACCGAGCCGATAAAGATCTCGTGCGTTTGCGAACTGTTTGCCAACTCGAGCAGTTTTGTTATGACGAATTTGCCGATCGTGGATAAGACGATCAGCACTATGATCGCCGATACGCTCATCTGCAAAATCAAATGCATAGGGGTTATGTCCGGCTTTGAAAAAAGCGTAACCATCAGCAAAACGGGGATTACGGCAATGTCTTGAAAGATGAGAATGCCAAGCGCCTGCTTGCCGTAAGGCTTGCCGATTTCGCCGCGCTCTTTGAGCAGTTTTAGCACGATGGCGGTAGAGGACATTGAAAGCGCGGAAGATAACACGACCGCCGCTTTTGGCTCTATACCCATAACCCAAATCGCGATAACGGAAAACAGCGCGGCGCTTACGACCACTTGTAAAAAGCCGAATAAAAAGACCTCGCGCTTCATCGCCCGCAAGTAATCGAGCGAAAACTCAAGCCCTATGGTGAACATTAAAAATACAATGCCAAACTCGCCGATCTCGTCTAGCGCGTGATGCTCCTCGCCGATCGTAAAAAGTTGCGCGACGATTACGCCGGAAGCAATATATCCGATCACGGGCGGAATATCGAGTTTCTTTAGATAGATGTTCAAAACGATGGCGATTGCGCTTGCGGCAATCACGACGAGGAGAATCGAGTCCATTAAGCGTCCTAGATTATTTTACGCGTATTGTAACGATTAACCCCGATAAAACAAGCCTTTCGCGTCTATTTTTTAAGCGATAAAGCGGGGCTATTATATTTTGGGGCAAGTCAAAACGGCAAAGTCTTTTCGCCTCTTTCGCGAAAAGTTGATCGCGATACGAAGGCGCGATTACGCGTAGCGCCCCGCTCTCCTCAAAATCGGGTCATATTGTAACCTAAAATCTGCCTTAGCGCCGGTTTAGAAACAAGTAGCTTGTTGTTGGACTTTATCCTAAGCGGCGTTTTAAAATGAAGCGCAATTTTTTCGGACGGCTTAGGTGCTTCAAAACTCTTAGGTTCGACGACGCCTAGATCAAAAACGCCGTTTTCATATACGACGCGATCGTTGCAAACAATTTTTTTGATCTCCGGTTTTTCGCGCTCGCGTCCAAAGCCGCAGGCGCTTGCCATCTCTTTTAGCGCGCTCAAAATATACGGCAGTTTTTCGCACGCCTTTTCAAACAGATAAAACGAAAAATCGTAGCTGTTTTCGCCGATCGGTTTGCTAAAACGGTAAGCGTGATAGACGTTTTTGCGTATAAAAAACTCGTCGTAGAGGCAGTTAGCCGCGCATTTACAACTCGCCTCGCCGCTTGAATCTTCGCACAGATACTTTGGATTTACGCAGGCAATTCGTTTTAGAGCCGCGCCGAACGCGCCGCGTAGCGTCGAGCCTAAAAACGGGTTTTGCGGCGAAACGCCGTCGCGAAAGAAAACGTCAGTTTTTATAAATCTAAGCATATTTGCTCCTAAAATTCGACTAACGCTCTTTGCGATCTTTGCCGAGCGTTACGCGCTTAACGTCGCGGCGGCGCCGATTTTTTTGGACAACGCGTTCGTTATGTTTATATATAACCGCAAAAACGGCGCGGCGGCGGCGCTCATCGCCCCCTCGTTTATCTCAAAACTAATCGCCGTCGTATCTGAGATCGTAGATACGCAAACGTTTTCGCGCGGCTCGCGGCTTATAAACGCCGTTTCGCCGATCAAAGCTCCGCTTCCCACTTGCGCGATCTTCTCGCTTTGCGCGTCGGACGCGGCGGCAAATATATCCGCGCTTCCGGATAGAATAAAAAATATCTCTTTGCCGCGATCGCCGCGCGCAAATAGCGTCTCATGAACGCCGTATGTTAAAAGCCGCGCGTTTTTTACAATCAGCGAAATTTCGCTTTGTTCAAGATTTTCAAACAGATATATTTTCGAGCGATTTTCAATTAGTTTTTGCATAGCCACGTCCAAATTAGACGCAAAATCGTTAGCGACTTTTCGGTTCGGAGCGATCGCTTCCGCTTCCGGCGGATTGATAGGTTTGATTACATGGCGCGAGCCAATCTCAAGCAACCTTTTTATTTCCGAGTTAGAGTATTTGGTATGATAAAAACCGCTCACTCAAAAACCTTTAGCGCCTCATGAAGATATATGTGCCAATCCGAAGCGCCGGTTTTATTAACGTCGATATTGCGCAAATAGTAGCTTATAAAAGTTTTCGTGCAATAGCCTCCCTCTATCCGCGCCTGCCTAAAAAACTTAGCTATTAGCTGCGAATCGGCGGCTAAATCCCATAGCAGTTTGTCAAAATAGTAGCTTTTTGTTTGAATAATTTCGCGTAACGCCGAATCGATATTTTCGGTATATTCGCGAAATCGCTCAAAAAAATTTGAACTCATCGATTCCTCCAGCGTTTTCAACTCCGCGGCGATAACGACGAGTTTATCTTTGGCTTTTGCAAAACCGTCGATCGCATCGACATATCTTGCGTTAAGCGCCTTTTGGCGAGCGATCTCTTCGGGAGTTTTCGGCGGCGGCGTTTCGGCAAGCTCCCGCCCTAAACTTACCATGCTCGCCTGATAGCGTTTTTTAGCGGCTTCGGTTACGATAACCTCGTTTTGCAATGCGTAATAGCGCGGCACGGTAGGCAGAAAATCGCGGACATAGGCTAACTTGCTAAGCCTAATTTTCTTGCTAAACTCCAGCAGATACGCGTAAAGCCGATCCGTATCCTGATGAATTTTTGAAAGCAAGCCGTCTTCCAAAATGTGCGGATCGATAGTTTTAAGACTGTTGTAAGCCGTAACTAGAAAACGGCGCAACTTGAGATAGTCCAGCTTAGGTTTCTCAAAGCCGTTCAAGTCGATAAAATCCAGCTCGGTTTGAGCCATATTCAGATCGTCGCCAAAAAAGCGATCCATAAAAGCCGCTACAACCGTTTGAATCTCTTCTGGCTCCAAGTTACGCTCGTAGTTTAAGTTACCGCAATTGTAGTCCAAAGCGGCTTTTGCTTACAATCCGCGCAAAGTTTTCAATAAGGCTGTCATTGAAACCGCTTTTGATCGAGATTGGGCTGGAAGAGGCGCCCGCCGCGTCCTTAATACGAGCGCTTGGCGAAATAGAGGACAAATACAAAAACGCGCTTGAAACGTTTGGGTTTTCGTCTCCTTTTTCGTTTGATTTTACGCCGCGCCGTCTGGCGTTTTATCACCCCTCTTTTCTAACCGCGCAAAAGAGCCGCGTCGAGATCGCGTTCGGTCCGCCGCTCGCAAACGCCGTCGCAAACGGCAAACCTACCGAAGCCGCTCTGGGTTTTGCGAAAAAATGCGGCGTCGCGTTTGAGGAGCTAGGCAAATCGACGCAAAAGGGACGCGAGGTTTTAAGCTACGAAAGGCGCGTCGAAGGCAGAACGCTAAACGAGGTTTTAGGCGATCTGCTAACCTCGTTTTTGCGTAGCCTTGATTTTGGCAAAACGATGAGGTGGGGAAGTCTCTCTTACGAATTCATCCGCCCCGTGCGCTGGCTGCTCGCTTTGCGCGGCGAAGAGAAAGTCGATTGCGAGGTTTTCGGCGTTAAATCCGGCGATTTTACTTTCGCGCACAGATCGTATAGCTTTGATCCGCAGAAAGTGAAAAGCGCGGAAAATTACGAAAAGTTTTTGCTTGAGCGCGGCGTGATTCTGAGCGCGAAAAAACGGCGAGAGATCATATTGACGCAATTTAAGCAAATAGAGGAAACAAACGACGTTCATATAGAGATCGACGAGGAGCTATTAGACGAGGTAACAGCTATTACGGAGTATCCGAACGCTCTGCTTGGCAAGTTTGACCGCTATTTTCTGGAGCTGCCGAGCGAGGTCGTTATAACCTCTATGAAAGTAAATCAGCGCTATTTTGCCGCGTTTAAAAACGGCGAATTAACCAACGCGTTCGTCGTCGTCGCCAACGCCTTTACGGAAGATTTTTCGGCTGTGATCGCGGGCAACGAGAAGGTGTTGCGCCCGCGTCTTAACGACGCGCTGTTTTTTTGGCGCAACGATCTTAAAAGCGGTCTGCAAGAGGAGCCGCTCAAACAAATCAATTACGCGCAAAATCTAGGCTCGATCTATGATAAACAAAAACGAGAACAGGAGATCGTAAAGCGTTTGCAAACGTTCTTTGGCGTTAAAGACGAGTTCGTCGAGCGCGCCGCCGCGCTGTCAAAGCGCGATCTGGCTACGCAGATGGTCTATGAATTTACCGAATTGCAGGGCGTTATGGGCATGCGCTACGCTCTGAAACTGGGCGAAAACGAGGCGGTCGCGCGCGCGCTTTACGAGCAGTATCTGCCGCTTGGCGAAGACTCCCCGCCGCCAAAATCGCAAACCGGCGCGTTGCTTGCGATCGCCGTTAAAATAGACGCTCTTATGGCGCTGTTTTCTATAGGACTAATTCCGACCGGCAGCAAGGATCCCTTCGGCTTGCGGAGAGCGGCGGCTTCCACAGCGCGCATCGCGCTGGATCGAGAGTGGTCTTTGTCGATCGACGCGCTTATAAAAACGCTCGGCGATCTTTATAAGCCTTTCGATTACGGCGCTCTTAAAAGTTTTTTCAAAGAGCGGCTCTATTCGGTTTTAGGCGGCGCGGCGTCTATAATTAAAGCGGTTACGGAGGCGGGCGAGGACGACGTTTTAGAGATCGCCAAAAAAGTCCGCGCGCTGGAAGCGCTCGTGAAAAACGAGAGCTTCAAGAACAATTTCGCGCTTTTCAAACGGGTGGCGAATATACTGAAAGATTGCGATCTAAGCGCGCTAAAGGTCGATCCAAAGCTGTTTGAAACCGACGAGGAACTAGAGCTTTTTAAAGCGAGCGAAAAGATCGAATCAAAGGATTACTCCCGCTTGTTGTCCGAACTTTTCGCCCTCGAAAAGCCTTTGGATCGCTTCTTTAACGCCGTATTGGTAAACGCGCAAGATCCCGCTATCCGCGCCAACCGCTTAGGATTGCTCTCAAGCGTATACAAGCGGTTCTTGACAATCGCCGACATAAAAGAGATCGGTTTCTAAGGAAGGCTAGGATATGCTCAACAAAACTTTTTGGGTTTTCGGGGGAACGCTCTGATGGAAGCGATGGACGCGAGAGTATTTACTTTCTTAGGTCAATTAGGACATATTTTTGGATTCGAGCACGGCGACGACTACTTTTTTGTCTATCAAATGCTCGCGCACAGCGTGTTGGTCGCGCTGATCATAGCCGTTTTGGCTTACGCGGCGACGCGCAAACTCAAAAGCGTGCCAAGCGGTTTGCAAAACGCGCTGGAGTGGTTTGTGGAGGGAACGCATAAGCTCGGCGCGGATATTATGGGCGAGGAGCGCGCAAGAAAATACGTGCCGCTTATCTGCACGCTTGGGCTTTTCATCTTCGTTTCAAATATGATCGGTATTATTCCGGGCTTTGAGTCGCCGACGGCGAATATCAATATCACTGTGGTTCTGGCTCTGTCGGTCTTTATCTATTATAATTTCGAGGGGATACGCGCAAACGGCTTTTTGCGCTATTTCGGACACTTTGCCGGACCCGTTAAAGCGCTCTCGCCGCTTATGTTTCCGATCGAGGTTATTTCGCATCTATCGCGCATAATCTCTCTTTCGTTCCGTCTTTTTGGCAACGTAAAGGGCGACGATATGTTTTTGCTGGTTATGCTTTTGCTCGTGCCGCTTGTCGCGCCTTTGCCCGCGTTTTTTATGCTCTTTTTCTTCGGGCTTTTGCAAACTTTTATCTTTATGATTCTCACATACGTCTATATCGGCGGCGCCGTTATGATTGAAGAAGAGAGCCATTAAACGACTTTGAAGAGCTTCGCTTTTGAATGGCTGTTGGGATTTGCGAGCGGGGCGGCGTGGGTCGCTACGTTTAGCGGCGCGTATTTCGCGTTCTCTTACGTCTATCCGCTCGGTTTGCCGAGCGCGATTTGCGCCGCCGTTATAGGGTTGATTCCCGGTCTTGTCGTGATCGCGGTTTTAGAGGGAGCGAAAAAACTGTTTGAAATTTACGACGAAATAAAAAAGCAAAACTTTCTGCTAGAAACGATCGCGAAAGAGTTAAACTCGCGCTCGGAGTAGCGCCTGTTTCTTCTCGCCGCGAAGCTATGAAAAAATATCTCGTGTCCGATCCTAAGTATTATTCGCCTTTTCGTTTTGCCAACGCGTTCGCTAGAGCCTATCGCCTCTATCGTCCCGATTTTTTATGCCTGCGCGATAAGAGGGCGCGAAACTACGCCTTAGTAGCCAAACGGTTTTTGTATCTTGCCAGACGCTACAAAGCTAAGCTGATTTTGCATAACCGACGGCGTTTAGCCAAAAAGCTCGGCGCCGACGGCGTTCATCTAAGCGCCGATCGCGCGCGCGAAGCTAAACTGTCGGCGCGATCGGGGCTAATCGCGATCGTAAGCTGCCATAGCGCAAGCGAGGCGCGACGCGCGATTAAAAACGGCGCGACGCTCGTCGCGCTTTCGCCGATATTCGCCGTCGCAAACAAAGGCGCGCCGAAAGGCGTAGGCTTTCTTAACGATCTTGATCCTACAATACGCAAAAGAACAATCGCCTTAGGCGGAATAATAAGCGAGCGCGAAACGGCGGCGCTGGCAAACGCGGGCGTTTTCGCGTTTGCCTCTATTAGATACTTCGCGAGGAAATAAAATGGAATTTGAAACCGTAATCGGATTAGAGGTTCACGTCCAACTCAACACCAAAACAAAAATGTTCTGCTCCTGCGCCGCAAGTTTCGGCGATCCGCCAAACTCGCATACCTGCCCCGTCTGTCTGGCTCTGCCCGGCGCGCTACCTACGCCAAACCGCGAGGCGTTCGCCAAAGCCGCCCGTTTTGGAAACGCGATCTACGCGAAGGTGCATAAGACGAGCGTTTTTGATCGCAAAAACTACTTCTACCCCGATCTGCCAAAGGGTTATCAGATCAGCCAGCTACATCATCCGATTGTGGAAGCGGGATATTTGACGATCGATTTCGACGACGGGACGCAAAAGCGCGTGGGCGTTACTCGCGCTCATTTAGAGGAAGACGCGGGCAAAAATATCCACGACGGCGCCGTTTCCAGAATCGATCTAAACCGCGCGGGCGTCCCGCTTCTGGAGGTTGTAAGCGAACCGGATATGTCAAGCTCCGACGAAGCGATTCGTTATCTTAAGAAACTGCACGCGATCGCGCGTTACCTGGACATTAGCGACGCCAATATGCAAGAAGGCTCTTTTAGGTGCGACGCAAACGTGTCGATCAGACCCAAGGGCGATCCAAAGCTCTACCCGCGCGTGGAGATAAAAAACCTTAACAGCTTTAAGTTTATTCAAAAGGCGATCGAATACGAAGTTTCAAGACAGATCGAAGCGTGGGAGGACGGGCTGTATCAAGATAAAGTCTGGCAGGAAACAAGGCTTTACGACAGCGTAAAGAACGAAACGCGATCGATGAGGGGCAAAGAGGAGTCCGCCGATTACCGATACTTCCCCGATCCCGATCTAACGCCCGTCACGCTGGACGAGGCGCTTTTAAACGAGGCGAAAAATCTGCCAGAATTACCCGACGAGAAACGCGCCCGATATATCAAAGATTGGTCGCTAAGCGCCTACGACGCGGGCGTAATTACTAGCGATTTGAGTCTCGTCGCCTATTTTGAGACGTTAATGCGCGGCAAAATATCGCCAAAAAACGCCGCCGCTTGGCTGACTACGGAGCTGCTTGGCAGACTAAATAAGGCGCAAAAGACGATTACTCAAAGTCCGATAAACCCCGAAACTTTGGCGCGGTTGATCGAACGAATAGAGGACAAAACAATTAGCGCTAAAGCGGGAAAAGAGGCGCTGGACTACCTTTTTGAAAACGGCGGAGAGGTTGACGCGGCGATCGAGAAGCTAGGATTAACGCAGGTGAGCGACGACGCGGCGATCATTCGCGTGATCGACGAGGTTTTGAGCGAAAACGCGGCGAATTTGGAGCGATATAAAAGCGGCGAAACAAAGCTGTTTGGCTTTTTTGTCGGACAGGTTATGAAGCGTAGCGGCGGCAAGGCTAATCCTATAAAAACCAACGAGTTGCTAAAAAACCGAATAGGGTAATACGTTGCGCGTCTCAGGCGTTTTTCGCTATTTTTTGGCTCGCAAAAGAGAAAGGGCGACTATGTTTAGAGCGTTATTGATTTTATGCGTAACTTTTTCCGCTATGAACGCGGGGATTTTATTTGGAGCTAGATACGGAATAGCCGATCAAAAAGGTTCGTATAACGACGTTGGGACGAACAAAGACGATCGGCGACCTTGGGGCGCGGGGCTGATGGCTGGTTACGGCTTTGAGAGCTTCCGCGTCGTAGGTTCGATAGACGATTTCGACAAAAAGAAAAAAGCTACGCTCGCTACGCTTGGCGTTCACATGATTGAAGCCGACGACGAGTTTATACACGGATTTTTAGGGCTTGACGTCGGACAGTTAGAATATCGGCACGAACTAGCGCCAAAGGCGGAAAAAGTTACGGTCGGCGGCTTATCGATCGGGCTTATCCTGCTAGACGATCGTTTTCCTAGCATGCAGATGGAGCTTGCGTATCGCTATCTAAAACGTTTCGGCTCGCTACCGGACGAGTTGGAAATAAAAGACGTTCAGCAGATATATCTAGGGCTATCTTTCGACTTAAATCCATTTTAAGGAGCAGGCATGCAAATCGTATCAACGCCGAACGCGCCCGAAGCGATCGGACCGTATTCGCAGGCGATAACGCACAACGGGCTTGTGTTCGCGAGCGGGCAGATCGCTCTTAAACCCGACGGCTCGTTTGTCGGCAGCGGCATAGCCGATCAGACAAAACAGGTATTCAACAACCTAAAAGCCGTTTTAGAGGCTTCCGGTAGCGGCGTGGACAAGGTTTTGAAAACAACGTTGTTCCTAACCGATATTAAGGATTTTGCGTTGGTTAATTCGTTATACGCGGAGTTTTTCGGCGCGCACAAACCCGCGCGAAGCACGATCGCGGTAAAGCAGCTGCCTAGAAACGCTATGATAGAGTTGGAGTGCGTCGCGACGACGACGTAAAGACGCGCCAAACTCGCGTCTGAAACGATACGGTTATAAAGCGCGCGGGGTTTTATCTTTCGTTTTGCCCGCTAAGCGCGTAGCGCGGCGGTATAAACGGCGGTTTTAGGCGCCGGTTAGAAAGATTTAATAGATCTTCGGCTACGATCGCAGAAACAATCAAAAGGCTTATTGATGCATGAAGCGACTTTGACTACTAGTTGGATTGGCATACTATGCCTGATTATATTCGTAATCGGATATGTCTGTATCGCTATGGAGGAGCAGCTCCATATCAACAAATCAAAGCCCGCGCTCTTTATCGGCACGTTTATGTTTATCCTGATTGGCGTATATACGTTTATAAGCGGCGGCGAGAGCGGCGCTTTGCACGACGAGGTTAAAGGTCTGATCGAGGAGATCGCGGAGATATTTTTCTTCTTATTCGTCGCTATGACCTATATTGAAACGCTTATCAACCGCAACGTGTTCGAGACGCTTAAATACAAGCTCGTCGCAAGCGGCTTTGGCTATCGCAAGCTCTTTTGGCTAACGGGTCTGTTGGCGTTTTTCATTAGCCCCGTAGCCGATAACCTTACGACGGCGCTAATCTTATCGACCGTGCTATTTACGATCGACAAGACGCGCAAAGAGTTTCTGGTTCCGGGCGCGATCAATATAGTCGTGGCGGCGAACGCGGGCGGCGCGTGGTCTCCGTTTGGCGATATTACGACGCTTATGGCGTGGCAAGCGGGCAAAGCGCCGTTTATAGACTTTTTCTTCATTTTTCCAAGCTCGATCGGAGGCTGGCTACTCACCGCGTGGCTACTTAGCCGATTTGTGCCGGACGAAAAACCTAATTTCGATCCAAGCAAGGAGGGGGCGGCGCATTTGCGTTACGGCGCGCGCGCCGTAATAGGGCTTGGCGTTTTCACGATCTTTAGCGCCGTTATGTGCGAACAACTATTCCATATCCCGCCTATGTGGGGCATGATGTTCGGCTTGTCGCTTCTGTCGATATTCTCTTTCTATCTGCAACGTTTTCATAAAGAGGATTCCTTCAACGTCTATGAAAGCGCGCGGCATATCGAACTCGATACGCTGGTCTTTTTCTTTGGTATCCTAGCCGCCGTCGGCGCGCTCCACTATGTCGGTTATCTAGGGTTGGTCGCTCATGCCTACGAGGTAATCGGACCTACTTGGGCGAATATCTGCGTCGGTCTGGTTTCTGCGGTCGTCGATAACGTGCCTGTGATGAGCGCGATATTAAAAGCCAACCCCAATATGGGCGTTGATCAGTGGCTGTTTATAGCTTTGACGGCGGGGATCGGCGGCTCGCTTATCAGCTTTGGCAGCGCGGCTGGCGTCGGCGTGATGGGCAAACTGCGCGGGATTTACACCTTTATGGCGCATATTCGGCTTGCGTGGGCGGTGGCGCTCGGTTATATTCTTTCGGTGGTTATCTGGTATGTGCAGTTTGAGATTTTACACTGGTATGTTCTAACGGGAAACCGCTAATCTTTTCGCGGCGGATAAGACGATAAACGCGGCGGCGGCGACCAATACGATCGCCGCGCCGCTGGTAACGTTGAAAATAATCGAGAGCGCAAAACCGCAGACGATAAAAACAAACGACAAGATCGCGGCGAAAATCATTGTTTTCCATAGGCTATCCGCATAGCTTTGCGCTATCCAAACGGGAATCGTCAGAAGCGCGATAACTAGCATTAAACCGACCATGCGAATGGCGATTACAATCGTCAGCGAGGAAAAGACTAGCAGCGCGATATAAAGCGGCGCGACCCTAACGCCTTTGCTCGCCGCGAACTGATCGTCGAAGGCGATCGCGAGCAGTTTGCGGTAATAGACGATCGCCCATATCGCGATTACCGCGTCGATCGCGCAAAACGCCAGCAGATCGCTTCGCTCGATCGCCGTTAGCGAACCGAACAGATAGCTCATTAGATCGCCGTTATAGCCGGACGCGAAATCGGCAAAAATCACGCCGATCGCCATTCCAATCGCCCATATCACGCCGATCGCCATATCGCTTTGGCGGCGGTTCTTTAACGTGATAAACGCCATTAAGAGCGCCGCCAAAACGCTAACCGCGCCTACGCCAAGCAACGGCGAAAAACCGAAGAAAAACGCGATTCCCACTCCGCCGTATGCCGCGTGCGCTATGCCGCCGCTTAAAAATACGATCCGATTTACCACCACAAGCGAGCCGACGACCCCCGCGGCGATCGCCAGCAAAAGCGAGGCGATCAGCGCGTTTTGCGCAAACGGCATAGCTAATATCTCAATCATTGCGCAATATCTCGTCGCCGACGACGCTCTTGTTGATCGTAATAACCCGATCCGCGTCCTCTCTTAAACGCGAGCGATCATGACTTACGCACACAATCGCCGTCGTCTTTTTTAACTCAAGAAGCGTTTTGGCGATCTCAATATCGCCGTTTGCGTCTATGCACGAAGTCGGTTCGTCCAACAAAAGCGCCTTTACGCCTCCGACGATAGCGCGGGCTAAAAACACTCGCGCCCTCTCGCCGCCGCTTAACTCGCCGATCTTTTTACGCGCCAAACCAGCCGCCCCAAGCCTCTCTAGCGCGTCTAGCGCCTCGCGTTCGTTCGGTTTTTTATTCGGAAGAAAGCCCATTTTAACCGTCTCGATTGCGTTTATTGGAAAACTAAGATTTTCGCCGCGCTCTTGGGGCATATAGCCTATCTGAAACGGCGTTTTTCGCGCTTCATATCCAAACAAAAGCGCTTCGCCGCGATCGGGTTTTAATATGCCCGCCAAGACTTTAATTAGCGTGCTTTTGCCGCCGCCGTTTGGACCTTCGATCCCTAAAAACTCGCCGATCTCAACGCTAAAACTTATATCCTCGATCGCCCAAGCGCCGTCGCGAAAAAAGCTAATCTCTCTCGCCTCAATCGCCGCCATCAAACGCCTTGATCAGCGCGTCGGCTATGTCGCGCATTAAACTTTCCCACTCCTCGCTCATAATCGTCATAGGCGTTACCTCGACTCCAAGCGCGGAAGCCAGCGATAGCGCGCTTTTAGGCGAAACGCCGCGCTCGACGAAAACCGCGTTTATCTTTTCGTCTCTAGCTAACTTGATCAGCGCGGCAAAATCGGAGGGCTTCGGCTCCTTGCCCTCGAATTCGATAAAAAGCTGCCGCAAACCATACTCGCGCGCGAAATAGCCCAAAGCGGGGTGATGGATCAAAAAAGCGCGATCTTTATACGGCTTAAACCGCGCGGCAAGCTCTTTGTGGATCGCGTCAATCTTCTTTAACGTGCGTTCTCCGTTTGTTCTGTAAAGCTCGGCGTTGATCGGATCGATTTCGGTTAGCGCGTCAATTATCGCTAACGCTTGCGCGCGCATAGCCCCCGCCGAAAACCAGATATGAGAGTCGATCGCGGCGCGTTTATTGAAAGTTTGGTCGTCGTCCGCGCCGTAACGCGGCGGCGTTAGCGTCAGTTTCTCTATCTCTCGATCCGTGTGAAACACGCGCATATTCGGCGCGCTCTGCTCAAATCTTTTTAGCCATATTTTTTCAAACTCCACGCCGCACGCCATATACGCCGACGCTTTAGTTAGTTTCGCCATTTGAAGAGGTTTTGGCTCATAGGTATGCGCGCTCGCGTTTGGCGGCGACATTACGAGCGTCTTTGTCCTTTGCGCGCCTATATTCTCAACCAGCCACGCCTGAGGCGCGACGCTGACGGCTACAACTATCTCCGCGTCGGCGATCGCGGCAAACAACGCCGCCAAACATAGCGTTCGCAACATATAGCGATAACTCCTCCCATTTTGACCGCCTTTAATGCGCGAGCCGCCGCGAACAAAAAGGTAACGCGCGTTTTTGCTAGTTAAACGCGGTGATTAAATTCACGGCGATAGCGTGCATCATCGCCTCCCAGTCGTCTTCTACAATTCCAACCGTTACGACGCTTAGCTTCAAATTTTGAGAAACGGTTTGCGCGGCTTTAGCGGAGATTCCGTCCGGAACAAACAACACGGTGATCTTCTCGGTCTCGACGACGTTTTTCAGCTCGCTAATCTCGGCGGGCTTCGGCTCCCCTCTAAATTCAACCGCGATCTGCCGCAACCTATAATCGTTCGCGATGTAACCGAGCGCCGGCGAATATACCAAAAACGCCTTGTTGTAATACGGCGCCAACAGCGAGGCGATTTGCGCTTTGACGCGATCAATTGTTTGAAATAGCTTCATGCCGTTTATCTGATACTTGCCCATATTTGACGGATCGCTCTCGCTAAGCGCTCTAACAATCGCCTGCGCCTGAACGCGCATAGCCGTAGCGGAAAGCCAAACGCGCGTATCGTCCGCGCCGTTGGTTTTCAGTCTTACAAAGCCTCCGTCGGTAGCGTAAACTTTTAACTGCGGCGCGGCGCTTTTGAAACGATCAAGCCACGTCTTTTCAAAATCGACGCCACAGGAAAGATATATATCCGCTTTCGTCAAACTCGCTATTTGCGCCTGTTTAGGCTCATAGGTAAGAGCGCCGGCGTTTTTCGGCGCGATCACAATCACATCGACGAGATCGCCCGCGATCTGTTTTACGAGCCACGCCTGAGGCGGAACGCTCACGGCGACGACAAGTTTTGCCTGAGCGAACGAAAACGATAAAGCTAACAGGAAAAATATAGAGCGTATCATCTGTTTGACCACCGCTTTTTTCGAACATTATAGCAAATCGTTATTGAGTTAAGGCTGACAAACGCAAAACGCCCTTTACGGGCAAAAGCGGAGAAAAAGCACAACAAAACTAGGGCGTTTTACGCCGTCGAGAGTTAGGCGGCGAGCTTTGTTTCTTCCGTTTTGCCTTCGTCGATTACGCCGATCGCTTGAACGCGCGAAAGGTCGATCTCCTCGCAGATCTCTTCCTCGGACTCAAAGGCGATATTCATCGCGGATAGATACGAAATGCTACTGTTATCCATCGGTAGCTCAAGGTTATGCGAAAAAGCATACATGGGACGCTCCTTTTTACAATGTTCGCGATCGCCGTTTAATCCGTCGCGAATTACGTTTTCAAAACCAACAAAGTAATTATCGCCATACTTTTGGACATAGTGATGATTATAATTTAATCATAACGCTGAAATTTTTCTGAACCGCGCCAAACAAACGTTGCGCGTAAGGTTTTCGCGCGCGAATATTTGGCGGCGGCAGGCTAGATCATCGCGCGTTAGCTTGATTATTCCGCCGGCGGCTTAGCGGCGTTTTGCCTCTTTTAAAACTCGTTTGCCGTCCCTGAATTTTGATGTTAAGCGTTAAAGGCGTAAATTCCGTTATTAGAAATACCAATCAAGGCGGATAATATGAGACTGGCGTTGTTAGGGTTGGCGTTCGCCGTTTTCTTTAGCGGTTGCGCCATAACGCAAAAAGCGCCCGTAACGGGGCGAACGCAACTTATTTTAATCGGCGAGGATCAAGAAAAACAGCTTGGTCTTAGCGAAGCCGAAGAGATACTGAAAACCTCCAAACAATCGACGGATAAGGCGCTGACCGCGCGCGTCGTCAACGTCGGCAAGCGGATCGTAGCCGTTTCGCCTGAGGCGAAAGCCTATACATGGGACTTTTACGTGCTGGAGGATACGACGATCAACGCCTTCGCCCTGCCCGGCGGCAAGGTGTTTTTCTATACGGGCATCTTGAAGCTAATGGCAAACGACGATCAGATCGCCTGCGTAATGGGACACGAGATAGCGCACGTATTGGCGCGGCACGGCGCGGAGCGTATAAGCCAACAACAACTTGCGGGGCTAGGCGGCGAACTGCTATCTTCCGCGCTAAAAGTCCCCGCGAAATATCAGAGCGTCTATCAGTCGGCTTACGGCGCGGCAGCGAATCTCGGCGTGATTTTGCCCTATAGCCGCAAACACGAGAGCGAGGCGGACGCGATCGGCGTCGAGTTGATGTATAAGGCGGGTTATAATCCAAGCGAAGCGGTAAAATTCTGGAAAACGATGGCGGCGCAAGGCGGCGGCAAAACGCCTGAGTTTTTATCGACGCACCCCTCCGATACGCGCCGTATTCAGGATATAGAACAGCGGATCAAAGGATTAAAATAGGCGCGATCGTAATTAGCCCGCTTAACTCGTAAAACGAGGCGGGTTATACATACGAAAGCGCGCGACGAGCCGTTTTCTCTCTAAGTTCTAAACGAGCCGAGCTAAAGAAAACCCGCCGCGCGCCGTTTGTTCTTGCGAGCGATCTAATCGAGCGCGTTAGGAAAAGGGATCGCAAATTATAACGATAGCTAGACTATCGGCGCCACGCAAAGTTTTTCTAACAAATCGATTTAACGCGATCGGCGTTTGTCTAATCCGCGCCTAATTGACAAAAAACGCCGTCGGTTATCAACTTTAGCGGTAAAACAAACTACCATACATTAGTCGCGACGATTTTTAAGTATTGGAGTAAAATACCGCGTAAAGGGTGGGGAAATGAAAACTTACGCCGTAAAGTTTGAATCTCAGCGACAGATCGAAGAGTTAGTCGAGCGCGAAGGCATGCGTTTGGCTTCCAACTTGCTAGTTTGCGTTTTTTGCGCTTCGCGCGTCAGCCTTTTTAAAATCGCTCAAACGCTGGAAGCGGCGTTGCCTAAAGCCGCGATCGCCGGTTTAAACGTCTGTTGGGCGCTATGCGACGACGATTTTTACGACGATCAGACGACAATAATATTCATAGAGTTTCAAAACGCGAAACCAATCTCGTTTTTGCTAAAAGACGCGAACGAAACCGAAGTAGGCGCATTAGCCTTAGAATTAGAGGGAACAAACGCGAAAAACGCGCTGGCTTTCTGCGCGCAAAGCTCGTGCGAAACTAAGCCGTTTTTGCGATCGCTCGGCAAAATCTTTGAAACTGTAATTTGCGTAAACTCCGTCGCCGCGTCGCTGGTTTGCGACGGCGCTCAAAGCGACGGCGGCGCGGTCGTAGTCGCCTTCGACGAGCCAAACTTCGCCTTTAAGATTAAAAAAAGCGTCGCGCCTATCGCGGCGGGCAAAGAGATGATTGTAACAAAGATCGACGATCATCGCATTTTAGAGTTAGATCGCAAACCTATCGAGGACGTTTCGCGATCTTATCTCGGAGACAATCCGCCCGATATGTTCGTATATCTCAAAGCCGCCGACAACCGCATAGCCGCCAAAATCAACGGCAGAACGCTTATCGATTGCGAGGAGGGAGAGGCGCTGCGGTTTGGAATAACGTCAAAAGCCTCGTTCGATCAAAACGACGAGCGGGATATGAGCGATGAGAAAGCGATCTGGCAGTTTTCAACTCGCAATTTCAAGCGCGTTCAAACCTCCGGCTGCGTTTCCGACGATCTTTTTTTGCTTCGCAAGTCGTCGCTAGAACAAGTTGACGATCTGCTGGTATGGATTGATGAAAAACAAGACGCTCTCAAAGAGATTCGCGACGCGTTCACCGCTAGATTTCTAGGCAGGGAAAACTCTCTAATTCGCCTATTAAACGCTCTTAGCGACGATCTGAACAAGCAGTCTGGGCGGAGCGCGCTAAAACTCTCGCCGCAAAACGACGCCGCGCGACCTCGCAAAGACTCGCTTACGGGGTTACCCGGACGCGGCGGTTTTATCGAGGCGCTTTCGCGCGCCAAAAATCCGTCTGTGGCGATTTTTAATATCGAACGTTTTCGCGATATAAACGACCTTTACGGCTACGAAACCGGCGATCATATTATAAAAGATCTCGCCGCGTTGCTTACAGCCTCGCTAAAAGAGGATATGCCGTCGTTTAGAATAGGCGGCGATCTGTTCGCGGTGTTAGCGGACGGCTACGGCGAAGAGAGCTTTTTAAAAGAGATCGAATCGATACAATCGCTCGTAGGCTCGACGATCTTCTTAGAGGACACGCTTGCCGCGTCCAATATCCGCTTGCGCGCGGGCGTAGCCTACGGAGTCGATCAGGTATTATCCCGCGCCGAAGACGCTCTGCGAAGCGCCAAACGCAAGCGCGTTTCAATCGTTATCGCGGGAGGCGGCGATAATAAAAAGGCGCAGGAAAACCTCAAAGTCCTAAATATCGTTAGGCAGGCGGCAATGCAGCCATGGTGGACGCTCGCTTATTATCAGCCGATAGTCAGAGCAAGCGACGCGCAGATCGTCAAATACGAAGCGTTAATGCGCCTACGAGACGCGAACGGGCGCATATATCAGCCCGCCGCGTTTTTGGATCTGGCTAAGAGGTCGCGTTACTACCCCGAATTAACCAAACGCATATTCGCCGCCACGCTGAAAATGTTCAACGACAGGATAGAGGCGGTCGCTGTCAATTTAGCGCCCGAAGATATGCAAAACCGCGAAACGATGGCGTATATCGGCTCGTTGATCGCCAATTTCAGCGCTCCGAGCCGCATTACGTTAGAGGTAACCGAATCGGAGATGATCGAAGATTATGTAACCGCGATCCAAGCTATGGGCGAGCTGAAAAAAATAGGGGCAAAGATCGCAATCGACGATTTTGGGAGCGGATACAGCAACTTTGCCTACCTTATCAGGTTTCAAGCCGACTACATCAAAATTGACGGCTCGATTGTGCGCGAGATCGACAAAAACGAAAAAGCCTATCAGACATTGGCGGCGATCGTGGATTTTGCCAAACGTTTAGGCGTCGAAACAATAGCGGAATTTGTCGCCGACGAATCGATAGCGCGCAAGACCAAAGAGGCTGGCGTGGATTATTGGCAGGGATACTTTCTAGGGCAACCGGCGCCCATATAAAGCGCTTTGACGTATAACCAATCCCAGACAAGAAAGAGTTGCTCTACCGATAACTAGCGTCTATATAAAAAGTTTGATGCATAACGCGGAGTTTCCAAGCGCCAATTTCCAAAAACGCCGCTTTGTCGCCGCGTATATTAACCCGCCTCCCGTCATTCCCGCGCGGAGCAGGCGCGAGCGCTTCGTAATCGCGGACAAAGGCAGGTATCCATCTTTTATGATCGTCGTTGTGGGTTCTCACACATTTTGTTAAGTCTAATGGGGATGGATTCCCGCTTCGCGGGACGGGCGCGGGAATTGACGACTGACGCGATCGTTAATGGGCGCGACGAAACGAGAGCGGCGGCGGGCGCGTTTTCGTAATGTTTCGAGTCGCGCGATTGTTAAGGAGAAGGTAAGAGGGCAAAAACGTTCGCGGTAGCTTTTGGTCGGACGATTTTTTGGACGTTCGCTCTCTTTTTTTTTGCGCTAAAACGCGCGGATCGTTTTAGGGGTTCGATATACGCAAGCGCTATTGGATTTTCGCTTTCTTCAGCGTTTCGCGGCGCGACATTTGCCCCGCAAGGCGCGCTGGGGGGGAGGGGGAGGGGGGAGAAGAGGAGGTTGCGCGCATACAAGCGCGAGCGGCGGCATAGAAGCTCGTATGCCTTCGCGCCAATTAGAAACGTCAAGAGAAATCGAAACGGCCTAGCGTTTTTTAAGTCTGCCTTCTAGCTTTTTACCGTCGTCGCCTTTAGAAACGATAGCCGACAGAGATCAAAAACGATCTAACGTTTTTAAACTCGCCTTCCAACTTTTTGCCATCGTTGGTTTCGTTGCCTCCGTCATCAAACAAAAACGCTCTGAACTTAGCGCCGACAAAAAATGTTCAAGTTCGCAATCAGCGCCAATCGTCGCCGTTAGACCAGCCCCGTCTAGCGTTAATTTGTTCTCTTCATACGATTGATTCGTCAACCCTATTTCGGCGTAGGGCTTATATGATGGTCTAGATCGCTAAATATATACGTAGCGGTAACTCCGAAATAGTTTATGTCGCAACCGTCGCAATTGACGCTTCCGATCGCGCCGACGACTTGAAAATTGGGCGCTCTGTAACCCGCGCCAAGCTCGAACGCGCCGCCGCCGCTTACTTTAGCCGACAGATCCACGCTTGAACCGCCTAGCGATCTATAGAGGATAACCCCTTCGTTCTCCGCGCCAAACGCGCTAATTGATAAAAGAGGAGCGCATAATACGACCGCCTTTCTCGTTTTAACCCGTAACCGCATTGAAGTCTCCTTGCCTCAAACGGGTTAATTATAAACAATACAATTTCGTTAATCAAGTATGCGAAAACCGGATAATTTTCGGTTTTCAACGTCGTAATAAAAAGCGTAGCCGAAAGTTTGCTTGCCGCTCGAATAGTTTATTTTGCACGAAAGCATCGGATTAAAGTCGAATTTCACCGAGAAATCGTTGATCGTTTGATTGGCGTCGCCGTAACGGGCGATCAGATCGTTTTGGCTAGTCCGCTCGTCGCTACGATCGCAGGCGTTTGGCATATCGTAAAAAACAATCTCGCACGAGGCTTGTTCCATATAGTTGTAGTCAAGCGCCGCGTTTGGCGAGTCAAACTCAAAAAACCGATCCCAAGGAATATTCAAAGCCGCTTCGTCGCGGGAGAGCGCGGCGTAATCCTCGGCGATCTCGCGAAGCCGTCGCAAAGAGCCGATTCGTCCGCGCTCCATATACGGCTTGGCGACGTTTAAGCGCTTATCGTTTTGAAGATAGGCGTTTTTCTCGCCGCTCGTATCAAAGACGAAATCCAGCAGTTCAAAAAACTGCCACGAAGCGTAAAGCCCGTAGCGATCGCGCAAAAACCGATCTACGCGATCGCGGACGCGAAAGATCGGGCTATCGCGCTTGGTTTCATCAACGCCGTCCGGCGTTTTGAGCGCGTTTATGTTTAGCTTGGTTCCCGACGGAGAACAATTTACGTTCACATAAGCGCCGCCCGTCTTAAACGCAAGCGGCAAAGCGTAGAAAATTTTGTAAATCTCGAACAACGCCTCGTTTTCGCAATCGTTTTTATCCTCCGCAAGCGCGCAGATCGCGCCCGCTTCGCTTTTGGCGGTTTTGACTAGCTCGCCAAGAACGGAATTGGACAGATGAAAAAGTATCGAGTTTATCTGTATCGCCGCGTCCCTCGCAGCTACGCGCTCTAGCGCCCGATTTGTCCGCGCGAAAAACAGCGCGGCGAAGCTAAGCATAGCGGCGATAAAAACAAGCGCGATCAACAGCGCCACGCCGCGACGGTTCATTGCGTCGTAGCCGTAGAGCGCCATTCCGGTTTAGCGTAGCGGATATTCGGCTCGTTTGCCCCGATTAACGCCGCTAGGCTTAAATCGTCCAGATCGCCGCCGTTTTCAAATATCCACGTATAGAACTTTCGGCTAATTCTACGAGGTTTTTGCAAATCGTAGCGATCGCTAAAGGCTTCTATATCAGGCTCGCTTTCAAACCCGACGATAATATAGCCCGTCGAAACCGCTTCCATATTTGGATTGCCAAAAAGATAGTATCGATTGGGCTTTGGCGATCGCCCGTTCGCGTAGTTTTTGACGGAGGCGTTTTGCTCTTGCGGCGCGATCGTATAAAAACGGCTTTTGTTTGGCGCTTCTTTGATCTCGATCGCGCCGGCGCTCATAGCGATCGCGGTTAGCGTCGATATAAACAACCTGTTCAACTTCTTCCTTTGATGTAGATCGACCAGCGGCTAATAGCAAAATTCGGACAGTCGCTATTTTTAGCCAGCTCCAGCCTCCAAGTTCCGCTCGCGTTTTCGTCCAAGAAACGCGGCGAGCCAAAACCGTAACCGTCGTCGCCTTCGGCATGTCCCAAGAATGTCGCTCTCATTTGATCGGCGACCAAAGTCGGAATATCATTTTCTACAAATCGCGCCGAAGCGCCAGACGGCGAAATCAGCGTCAATCCAAAGCCGCAACTTTCGTAGTCGGTCAATTTAACGACGATATTGACATACTCGATTTTTTTTATGGGCGACGCGATTACGATCGTTTTCCCGTCTAGCGACGTAATGTTGCGCTCCTCTAGCAGCGTCGTTCCAAGCGAAGCAAAGTCTTTCGCCTTTGTAACGGCGGCGAAAGCGTCAACCGCGCCAAAGCCGTAGTTGTGATTAACATGCCAGCCCGCGCCGTTTGTCCGCCAGTCGCTATCTTGCGGATCGTTTTTTCTAGCCGTAGTCGCTAAGATGTAGCGAACGTCGCGCCACGTTAGATTCGGGTTTGCCTCTAGCATTAGCGCCACTACGCCCGCGACCATAGGAGTCGCCGCGCTTGTTCCGTTCATCAGCGTCGTAAAGCCCCCGTAGTTATTGCGTTTGTGGGGCATAAAGTAGCTTGAGTTAAATCCCGTATCGCAACCTACTATATCCGCGGTTACAATACCGGGTATAACGCCTCCGTTATCGCCGCCGTAAGCGCTAACCAGTAGATTGGCGCCGGGGTTAGAATAAGCGGCGTAACGATCTTGCGCGTCTAGCGCGGCGATCGGCAAAATCTCAAATTCGCTTAGATGAGGCGAGTAATCCGATCGCACTTTACGAGATCGATGGTTGCCGGCGGCGAATAGATAGATCGTGCCTTTTTGACCCCTAGCGTCGCTTGTCCCCTCGTAGATCGCGTCTAAATGTTCCTGATATAGGCAGTCCATTGCGGGATCGCACCCCCACGAGTTGGAAAAAATATCGATCGGCAAATCGTTCCCTCTTGTCGCGCTAAGCAAAGCGGAGAGCGCGTCCACTATCGCCGCGCTGAACCGGCTCTCTTCGATTTCGCCGCAACCTAGCCCTATATTAAGCGCGGCGATTTTCGCGTCTGGAGCCACGCCTATTACCCCGTCGTTGCCTCCTTTGGCGGCGGCGATCGCGGCGGTGGCGGTGCCGTGCGCGCAAGCTCTAGCCGTGAAAAAGGGGTAGGGGTCTTTATCGTTGGTAATGTAGTTCCAGCTCAAATTCTCGTCGTAATTTGGCGCTAAATCGGGGTGAGAGACGTCGGTTCCGTTATCCAAAACGGCGATAACGACGTTTCTTCCCGTTATGTTCATATCCTTCCACACCGGCTCTACCCTAAGATCCGCTCCGGTCGCGATTTGATTCGAGGCGACGCTATTTGCCCCCGCCCCCGTCTTTTGCCCCCAGTTTTTCAGATGCCACTGATACGCCGATAGCGTATCGTCATAGGAAACTCTTTGCGATTCGTAATCGCGCATATCAAAGAGATACGGATTTGTCGTTACTCTAGCGCAGGTCAGGTCTTTGTATGGATCGTCGTCTCCGCCGCCTCCGCCGCAACCGTAATAAATAAACGCTATCAACGCGATTGCTAGAACGACTCTCATATATCCGCCTTACCGCATACGCCAAAAAGCCGATCGCTTTTGCGAGCGAATTAGCCTTCTCTCTCGCGCCAATTATAGCGACCTAAGACAGACAAGGCAAGCTCGTCCGCGGCGGGTTTATAGCCTACATTGTTTTGATTTTGGCTATAAAGTCGGGTTTGGCGAAACTAATATCGCTCTCCTCTTGACCGATTTTACTTGCAAGCGTCAGATCGTCGTAACTTGAAATATTGTTAAACGCCCATGTGTGAAACATTTCGTTAATCTGCTTTGCGTTGGAGAGTTTCCATTTCGCGGCGAAAGCCTCTATTTCGCTTTGGCTCTTTGCGACGCTAAAGCTAACAATCACCGATCCCGTAGAGACATACTCCTGCTGCGGGTCGCCGTTTTTGTAGTAGCGGTTGGATTTAACGCTGTCTGTCGATTGGGCGTTTGGCGTTTGCGGCGCGATGGCGTAGTAGCCGTTTTTGTTCGGCGACTCTTTGATCTCGATAGTCTCCGCGACGACAATAGGCTCGGCGCACGCGATCATCGCTAGCGCCAACGGCAAAAGATAGCGTTTCATTAGTTGCTCCTTCCATGGATTTTAATTCTCCATTCTCTGAAAGTTCGGGTTTGATTAGCGCCGCCAATCGTCAGCTTCCAATTCCCGTCGGCTTCTTCGTCAAGGTGGCGCGCCGTTCCAAAGCGAAATCCGCCGTTAAATATGTTTTTCTGCCACGCGCTGGAGCCTGAGCCGCTATAGTCGTTATAGGCAAGCTCGGATACGGTTCCGTCTGGCGAGGTTAGCGTGATATTTAGCTTAAGCGCCGCCGCCGAATCGTCTATATCGACCCATACGTCAACATGTTCGATTTTATCTATGCCGCTACCAGAAACGTTAATCGTTCTTTCGGTCGGCGACAAAAAATTAACGGAACTGTTTATGTTTTGGGGCTCCTCTTTCGTTTTTAGCGCTCCAAGCGAAGTAAAGGTTTTCGCTTTTTTAACGGCGGCGCAAGCGTTGACCGCGCCAAATCCGTAGTTGTGATTAATATGCCAGCCCGCGCCGTTGTTCTTCCAGTCGTTATTTGACGAATCATTTTTCCTAGCCGTAGTCGCTAAGATATAGCGAACGTCGCGCCACGTTAGATTTGGATTTGCCTCTAGCATTAGCGCCGCTACGCCTGAAACCATAGGGGTCGCCGCGCTGGTGCCGTTCATAAACGCGGTATATTCCCCATTGTTATTTTTTTCGTGCTTTGTTTCGTGTTTTGCGGAATAACCTTTGTCGCACCCTTTAATGTCCGTCGTTAAAATACCTGGATTACTAGATGGTTCGCCGCCGTAGGCGCTAACCAGCAAATTGGCTCCTTTGTTGGAATAATAGGTATATTTGCCGTCGGATCTAAGCGCCGCTACGCTAATCGACTGAAATAGGCTTTGCATGGAGTCGTAGTTGCCGTTGCCGTTATGCTCGCGATGGTTGCCCGCCGCAAACACATATATCCTGCCTTTATTGTTGCGTCCCGTGGTAGCGCCCTCTATTATCGCGTTGTCCAGCAACTCGTTAACCGATATGGCCAATGTAGAACCCCATGAATTAGACGAGACGTCGACCCCTTTGCCCATCGCGCCTGCCGTTTGTGTGTTGCTAGCGGAAAAACCGCAATCAAGCCCGATATTTAGCCCGGCTAACTTTGCCGATGGCGCCACGCCCATAACGCCCGCGCCGTTAGACCCTCTCGCGCCCGCGATGCCAGCCGTCATTGTGCCGTGCGCGCACTCGGCGGTTGTAGCGACGGGGTAGGGATCGTTTTTATTGGTTTTATAGTTCCAGCTTAACGCCGACTTGGTTGGCGCTAGATCGGGGTGCGTAAAGTCGGTTCCGTTATCGACTATCCCGATCGTTACGCCGTTTCCTTTGAAACCTTGCCGCCACGCTAGCAAAACATTAAGATCTTCGCCCGCTTTAAGCGCCGGAGTAAAAACGCCCGACTTTTGCCCGATATTATCTAGGTGCCATTGAAACTTGGCGAGCGGATCGTTACCGGTAATGTTGGAGGTTTTGCCGTTAAGATTAAAAACGGCCGTATCGGTGCTAGTTGGACAAGTCGCCTGCGGCGCGAAGGATAATGGACCGAGTATAAGTTCGTTCAACGTCGTTTGCTCGATATCGGTTTTAATTGCAATCAAAGAATTTACATTGAAATCGCTATTGTCGGTAAAGGTTATCCGAGCGGTTGAATTTGTTAATAGACAAGCGTCTTCGTCGTATTCGTCGTCCTTATCGCTTCCTTCTCCTCCGCAACCCGCAAAAAGCCCAAACGCCGCGAAAATCGCCGCATAGCAGATAAGCGTTTTCATAACTTTCGATCCTTTGGCAAGAGAGAGCGCCCCCCCCCCGCTGGACGGGGTAATAGCCGTCTTACAAACCAAACGCATGCTCTCTCCTTTTTTAAACGCTGAAGCGCGTAAATTAGCTTTGTAAATTATAGCGTTTCGTTACAACTATTCGCATTAAAGTTAGGAGCGATAACGGACGCGCTTTTGGAATTTGTTCGTCGGGCGCGTGGTAAAAAGTCAAAACCCGCCGAAGCGGTTATACGATTAAACGCGGCTGGATATTTACGGGCGAGCGTTAGGAGGCGCGAGCGATCTAATTTTATTGAAAGCCGATCGCGACAAAACCTACAATTTGCGGACCGATTAAGAGCGTCGAGGGATATTTTCGCCGATTTGCCGCCGCGAAAATTTCCAAAACGGGCGAAAATCTCATTTTAACCTACTATCGGCGGGCTTAAAAACCGCCCGCGCAAAACGCGATTTGTAGGCAAACTTAACATAAAAGCGGGCGTTGGGCGGGTTGGGCGCTATAAGCCGATCTCTTTTTGCCGCGACAAAGCGTCCGATCGCGCTAAGCGTCGCGCAGGATTTTATAGCGATCGTTTTGGCGCGCGTTCTTTACGTAGCGTTTTAGCCGCGCGCTTATGGGGCGATAAATTGCGTTTCGCCCGCTTTCGCCTCGATAAAAACTTCGCGGACAATCCCGTCAATTTCCAAATAGATCGTCTCGCCGCTAAAAACGCCGTCGATCTGAACGGCAAAATTATCGCCGTCCGTAATCGTGATCGGCGTTTCGCCGCCTGTTCGCTCCCGATTAGGCATATACAGGCGAACGCGCGATCGCCCCGATACGGCGAAACTATCTTCGTTCGCCAATTCGCCGACGGGCGCGGGAGTTTCGCCGTCGCTTAAACGCGAATCGCCGCACCCAACCAGCAAAAGCGCCAGCGCCAATCGCGATAGCCTCATTTTATCCGCTCCAAGCGGTAAAACTCGCCGTCTTGATAGTTTCGCGCCTCAAAACCGTTGAAGTCTATCAGGCGAAAACCTTCCGGCAGAGTAAGCGGCGCGTTTTCGCCCTCTCCAACGCCGACATAACGCGCGTTTTTAAGCCAGATCGGACTTTGCGGCGTTATAAGCAGTTCGATCTCGCCTTCCTCCGCGGCGAAAACCTGATACATTCCTCCGGAACGCAAGCGATGAAGGCGGTTAAGCGATTGCGGCAGGCGGCTATCGTATTGCGCCCAAAGCGCGGCGCGATCCGTTTCTGCGATCTCGATCGCCTTCGTTACGCCCGTAAGAGCGTCGCTTTTTAGATCGCCGTTTGGCGCAAGCGGGTTCCAGCCGCGCCTAAAAAACGCGACCGCCTTGCGCGGTCTTATCGGAAGCGACGCAAAACTTTCGCCGCCGTATTCCAGCGCGATCGCGCCGCCCCATTTCGCGCGCAAAAACGCCGCGCTTTCGTCGATGATCGTCAAGCGTCGCGGTTCGCCCTCCTCGTCCTCGCCGTAAATCCACCCAAAGGGCAAAAAGCGATCTTCGCTTATCAAAACCGCCTTTGCCTCGAAGCCCTCCGCGTTCAGGCGAACCTCGCTTCCGTTTGGCAGCGTCGGATAAGCCAGATCGCCGCTAAAGAGACGAACGCCGTAGCGATCGGCGTATAACGCGCCGCCCCCCGCTCGCGCCTCCAGCGCGCCGCCGCTTAGGATGGTTGCGCTTAAAGGCGCTGCGATCGATACGCTGCTCTCGCCGATCGCGCCGCGAACGCTCGCGTCGTTCTCGATTGTCAGCGTTATATTTTCGCAACTTAATATATAGCCGCCCTCCGCGCGTTCGGTTAGTTTCGCGCGCGGCGGCGCCAAGAGAGCTAACAGAGCTTTTTTTTGCGCGTCGCGAAACTCTACGCTAAGCCAGCCGCCCTCTAGCGTTTGTATAGTCCGCGAAACCCCGTCGATCGTTTTTGTAAGCGGCGTTTTAGCCGCGCCGAATTCGGATCGCCCGACGATTTTAATATCGATCGCGATCGGCTCCGCGCCCTTAAACGGGATAAAGATAAGCCGATCGTTGCCCAGCGCGTCGGCGTTTGCGATAAACGTCAGCCCTTTATCGTCGATAAACGCGGCGCCCTTTGTAGGCTCCAACGCGATTATCGGCTCGAACTTGAAAGCCGACCAAAAGGGCGTTCGCGCCCTCGCGCCCGACTCTATCTCCAAAAACGCGTCAAGCGCGATCAATCCGCGCTCGGTTATCGCGATCTGTTTTTTGACCAGCCTATCGTCTTTCGCGGCATAAACGGCGAAAAAACCGCCCTTTGGCTCGCCAGAATATACAACTCTGTCGCCTTCGATCGCGAGCGTTCCGTAAGGGGCGCCGCTTAGCGCGGGCGGCGCGTTTTGGGCTAGGTCGTCTATGCGCCATATAAACGGGTTTGACTTCGCGCGGCTTTCAAAGGAGATAAAACGGCTGTAGTCCGCGCCGAGCGGCGCGATCTCGACTAGCCCTTCGCCCTTTTTGCCAAGCGATCTAACCTCGATGTAGTTTTCGTTTTCGTTGATTTTCAGGTCGATGATCGACGGCGTATGATTAACGGCGATCCACTTTTCATTCAAAAACAGCCTGATCCTCTCCGGTTTGCCGTCCGCGCTTAAAACGCGGTGTTCAAACTCCTGCGCGAACGCGAAAACGGCGAAAACAAGAAAAGTCCGCAAATAACCGCCCATTGACGGCATTTTAACCGCGAACGAATAAAAAACGCGCCCCGAACGACTAGTTTTTGCTCTTTGGCAATCAATAAAACTCGCAACTTTAATATAAACAAATCTAAACTACTCATAAAATTTGTAAGGAGATCACAATGATTGATTGGACAAAAGAGCTGAAGCTGGATTCGGTCGGCAGAGTTTATCGCAACCTCTCATACGACGAGATTTACGAGCATGAGAAGAGCAACGGCGAAGTCGTCTTTACAAAAAGCGGCGCGGCGGCGGTCGATACGGGCAAATTCACGGGACGCAGTCCAAAGGACAAATATTTTGTGAAAGCCGATCCGTCGCAAAAATATATCGCGTGGGGCAAGGTCAATCAACCGACCTCGAAAGAGGCGTTTGACGATCTATTCAAGCTCGCTAGGGAGCGTTTGAGCGGCAAGGATATTTACGTGTTTGACGGCTATAGCGGCGCCAACGCCAAAACCCGTAAAAGCGTGCGCTTCGTTACGGAGCTTGCGTGGCAGCACCACTTTGTAACCAATATGTTTATCCGTCCCGATAGGCGGGATTTGGAAAACTACAAGCCCGATTTTATCGTTTATAACGCCTGCAAAACGGTCGATAACGACTACAAAAAACGCGGGCATAACTCCGAGGTGTTTGTGGTGTTCAACGTCGAGGAGAATATCGCGCTGATCGGCGGCACGTATTACGGCGGCGAGATGAAAAAGGGCATATTCACGATGATGAACTATTGGCTGCCGCTTCAGGGTATCCTCTCTATGCACTGCTCGGCAAACGTGGGCGAAAAGGGCGACGTCGCGCTATTTTTCGGGCTTTCAGGCACGGGCAAAACGACGCTTTCAACCGATCCCGCGCGCAGGCTGATTGGCGACGACGAACACGGCTGGGACGACGACGGCATATTTAACTTCGAGGGCGGTTGCTACGCCAAAACGATCAAACTCGATCCCAACAGCGAGCCTGAAATCTACGCGGCTATAAAACGCGACGCTTTGTTAGAAAACGTGGTGGTGCGCGGCGATCTTTCGGTGGATTACGACGACGGGAGCAAGACCGAAAACACCCGCGTGAGCTACCCGATCGAGCATATAGCAAACCACGAAAAGACGCTGAAGGCGGGACACCCAAACAACATTATCTTTCTCTCATACGACGCTTTTGGCGTGTTGCCGCCCGTGGCGAAGCTGACCAAAGAGCAGGCGATGTATTACTTTTTGAGCGGCTATACCGCGAAAGTCGCGGGGACGGAGCGGGGCGTTACCGAACCGCAAACGACGTTTAGCGCCTGCTTTGGAGAGGTGTTTATGACGCTTCACCCGACCGATTACGCCAAGTTGCTGGGCGAAAAGATCGACAAGCATAAGGCTAACGTCTATCTTGTGAATACGGGGCTTAGCGGCGGAGCGTATGGCGTGGGCAAACGAATGAGTATAAAAACGACGCGCGGTTGCGTTAACGCGATCCTAAACGGATCGATCGAAAAAGCCGCGTTCAAAACTACGCCTATCTTTGGGCTTGCGATACCGGAAACATTGGAGGGCGTAGATAGCGCCATTTTGGATCCAAAAAGCGCGTGGGCGGATAAAGCGGCGTATGACCGGACGGCGAAAAAACTCGCCGAAGAGTTTATTAAAAATTTCAAACGCTATCAAGGCGGAAACAGCGCGTTTGATTTCAGCGCCGCGGGACCAAAAGTATAGATCGACGGAGATCGGAAAAGTCCGATCTCGCGTTACATTTTCGTAAGTTTTTAGCGGAGGGCAAAAAGTGGGAGAGCTTATCGGCGTTTATAAAGTTAAAGCGCTCAGATTTTTAGTTATGCGCGTTAGCGGCGCGGGTATATTTGCCATAGGAGCGCTGATCGTCTGGGCGTTAAGCGCTCTTAATTATAGCGGCTCGATTACCGCTCTTGCGGCGTTTGCTCTGTTTCTTCTCGCGTTGGGGGCGTTTTTTATTTATAGCTCGTTTGTATTGAAGCCAAAATACTACTTTGAAGCCTACGAAAACGGCGTGGTCGTCAAACGCAAAAGCGGCGACGTTAGCTTAATGTTTTCGGAAATAGAAGACGTTTTGCCATACGTTACGGCGAGCAGAGAAAATCTTGAATTTAGGATAAATAACGTAGCTTTTCGTAAAGACGCGCAAAACGAATGGTTCGTGATTACTTTTCAGTATGAGAACGGCGCCGCGTTGATTGACGGTTTTCTTGAATTACACGCCGAACATAGAGGTTCAAAACAAGTAGAAGAGATTGAGAAAGCGGGATTTACGTCTATTAAATATGTAGAGAAATCGGCGCTTACCAAAGAGGCTTTTTCGCCAAAAGCGCTTATCGATTCACACGGCGAATATCTAAAAAAATACGAGAATTATAAAACTCTCTATTTGGCGGCGGATCATATAAAAATCGAGAATCAAACCGTCTATTTTGATCAAAGCGATCGAATGGAGATAAAGGGATTGACTTCGGATACGATCTACATAATAGATCAAAACGGTAAAGAGAAATTTTCTATCCCGTATCTCGCGGTATTTTCGCCTGATATTTTTATCGCGATTTTATCGACAAAAGTAGAGTTTAAGCGCTAATGTTCGCTAAAACGATCTTTATTGGCGCTACGAGAGCGGGCGCAGGCATATAGCCCATTACGCGGAGTTAGGGATTAAAGTAGCGCCGTTTAAGCCGATTGAAACGGGCGTAGTCGATCTGATCGCCGACGCGCAAAGGCTTAAAAAGCCGCCGATTCCGCTTGCAATCTAAGTTTTGATCTTAAGAGCCCCGTTCGCTTTGAGCGGGATACGCGGCTTGCCTAGCCGAAAGAGAATTAAGCGGCGCTCGCGCCGCCAACCTTTCGCGTTTTCGCAAATATGATAGCATTCGCGCAATAGTTGGACGGTAGTAAATGCTTGATCGATATATCGCTTGGCTCTATTTTCGCCATACGGCTCTGATTCTCGCCGCGCTGACGACGTTTTTTGTCGGCATGGATACGTTAGGCGCCGCCTCAAAACTGCCGGATTCGGCTAACCTAATTTTACTATTCGCGCTGTTTCGCGCCGCTAGGGCGCTGGATATTATCCTACCGCTCTCGCTGGTTTTCGGCGCGATTGCGACAAACATTCGGCTTGTTCGCTCAAACGAGCTCGTGGCGCTTTATAGCATAGGCGCCTCGCGGCTGAAAACGCTTAAGCCGTTTGTAGTCGTATCCCTTGCGATCTCGTGCGCCTATATCGCGCTCTGCTCGACGCAGTTTGTCTATCTTAGCGACAAAGCCGACGCGATCAAGCAAAAACGCGACTTCTCGACTATCACGCAGGATCTTTTTATCCGCTACGACAACCGTTTCATCTATATTAAAGAGCTTCTGCCGCTACAAAACGAGGCTAGAGGCGTAGATATTTTGGAGGTTATAGACGGCGATCTCTCCCGCTTTATCCGCGCCAAGAAAGGCGTTTTCAAAGACGGCGTTTGGCTGCTTAGCGACGTATCGATCATAACCAAACCCTCCGAGTTAATACTTGGCGATTCGGGCATCGTCGCGGAGGAGCGCGAAAACATGGAGGAGCTGCGGGGATTCAGACCCGACGTTATGGATACGATCTACGAGCAAAAATTCACATATAGTCTAATAGACGCGGCGCGCGCGTGGATACTGTTTGCCAATCAGGATATAAACACCTATCGCATTCGCAGCATACTATACGCTACAATCGTTTTTCCTCTGTTCGCGCCGCTCTTTGTCTCGCTCGTATTTGCTTACGCGCCGGTTAGCCCTCGTTTTTTCAACATGGCTATGTTTAGCTCCGTATCGATTTTATCGGTTTTGGTGGCGTGGGGCGCGCTTTACTCGTTGGCGCAGGCGGCAAAAAACGGCGCCGCGTCTCCCGAAGCCGCGCTTTTGCTTCCGTTTGCGCTTAGCGCCGCGATCGTCGCTCTCCTGCTGAAAAGAAAATTGTGATCCGCGCGAATAAAAGCGTCTTAGCCGCCGTCAATCGCAAAAACGAGGCGGGCTTTGCGGGTTTGGTTTATTAAGCTAGATATGCTCCTTTTTGATATACTGCCGCCAAATAGCGAGAAAACGGGCTTTTGAATATATACGCGTTCAACTCTCCCATTTTTGCGACTATAATCTAGGCGAAACGATACGGATGCGAATAGACTATAAGGCGATTTTTGGCGACGTTAAAACGATAGCGATTGCGGGGCTTTCGCCCGATCCGTCTAAACCGAGCCATTACGTGTCGGAATATCTACAGAAACGCGGCTATAAGATCGCGCCGATATATCCAAAAGGCGAGACGATTTTGGGCGAAAGGGTTTACGGCTCGCTAACGCAAATCCCCGATTGCGTCGATATGGTCGTTATGTTTCGCAAAGCAAGCTACGCAAACGGGCTTATCGACGAGGCGATCGCGCGCGGCGACGTTAAAGTCTTTTGGCTTCAAGAGGGGATTATAAACGACGAGGCATGCGAAAAAGCGGCGCGGCGCGGCATTGTCGCCGTGCAGGATCGTTGCGCTATGAAAATACACAGAGAAACTTGCAAATGATTACTATCAAAGACATACAAGAGGCTAGATCGCGCATAGAGGTCGCGCTGGCGAAAACGTCGTTCGCGTTTGGACCGTTTATCAGCGAATATACGGGGTTAAATATATTTTTCAAAAAAGAGAATCTGCAAAACACGGGCAGCTTCAAATTGCGCGGCGCGTTCAACAAGATCGCCTCGCTTAGCGACGTCGATCGCGCCAAAGGGGTGATCGCCGCCAGCGCCGGTAACCATGCGCAGGGGGTGGCGTATTCCGCTCGCCATTTTGGAATCAAAAGCTATATCGTAATGCCCGAAGCCACGCCGTTACTAAAGGTAAACGGAGTTAAGAGCTTGGGCGGCGCGGCGATTTTGCGCGGCGCGAATTACGACGAGGCTTACGATTACGCCCTATCTTACGCCAAAGAGCGCAATCTTACCTTTGTTCACCCATTTGCCGACGAGGCGGTTATAGCGGGGCAGGGAACGATCGCGCTGGAAATGCTTGACGAGATCGGCGATCTAGACGCGATTGTCGCTCCGATTGGCGGCGGCGGGTTGATTAGCGGCGTGGCGACGGCGGCGAAAGCGCTTAGCCCGAACATTAAAATAATAGGCGTCAACGCCGTCGGCGCGAACGCTATGAAAAACTCGTTTTACGCCAAAAAACCGATCAACAGCCAGAGCGTTCGCACGATCGCGGACGGCATAGCGGTCAGGGACGTTTCTTTAACGACCTTCGAGTATATAAGCTCGCTTTTGGACGATATTGTCGAGGTGGACGACGAGGAGATCGCCAACGCGATTTTGTTTTTGATCGAAAAACAGAAGCTCGTCGTCGAAGGCGCCGGCGCGGTCGGCGCGGCGGCGGCGCTACACAATCGCCTAAATCTTAAAAAAGGCGCTAAGGTCGGCATAATCCTAAGCGGCGGCAATATCGACGTAACGATGCTCTCCGTGATTATCGAAAAAGGTCTGGTGAAATCGCACCGTAAAATGTTGCTAACCGTAACGCTGATCGATAAACCCGGCAGTCTAAGGAAATTATCGGCGGCGCTAAGCGAGGCGAACGCGAATATCGTGCATATCGACTACGATCGCACCGCCCGCTCGCTGGATTACGGCGACGCTTACGTCTCCGTAGCGCTTGAAACGAAGGGCGCGGAACATCAAGAGCAAATCCGCGCTAAGCTGCGCGCCGACGGATTTGCATTCAAAGAGGTTTAATAAATGGAGCATATGCTTTTGTCGTATCAAAACGAGTTGATATTCGGCGTTTTGTTGAATATAGCGCTGACTTTGGGCTTTGGATTATACAAGGCGTTTAACGTTGATATTATGGAGGTTACGAAACTAATCGATCGCTATCCGATCGCTCCTAATTACGTCAAAACTATATTGCTTCTACTTACGCCGTATATCGGAAGTTGTTATGTTTTTTACGAGTTGTTTATGTTGCAAAAAACGATCAATCGCGGCAAAACGGTTTATGACTATATCGAGAATAAGATCGTCAAGGAATACGCTCGGCGGCGATCGAGAAAATGAGCGTTGAAACGGCGATTTTAACAAAGGACGACGATTGAGCGGCTACGCGATCGCGCTTTTGAATATGGGCGGAGCGGCAAACAACAAAGAGGTTCCGCTGTTTTTAAGAAATATGTTCCGCGATCGTCATATTTTGCGAATCGGCTTTCGCCCGCTTCGCTATTTTTTGGCGTGGATAATCGCCTTAAGGCGCAAATCGCAAGCGCTGGCGCATTACGCGCTGATTGGAGAGAGATCGCCGCTGCTAAGTCACGCGAGATCGTTGGCTGATAAGTTATCTAAAATCGCCGCCGCGCCCGTTTTTCTCGTTATGCGATACGCGCCGCCTTTTACCGACGAAGCGGTAAAAGCGATCAAGGCGAGCGGCGCAGATAAGCTGGTTTTGCTTCCGCTCTATCCGCAGTATTCCACCGCTACGACGCTGTCGTCGTTAGAGTGTTTTTACGACGAGATGAAAAAAATATCTTTCGGTCTTCCGATCGCCGTCGTCGATCGTTTTTACGATCATCCGACGTATAACGCTTGCATTGTCGACGAAATTAAAGCGGCGTTAGAATCTAAAAACTCTAACGAATTCGCTTTGATTTTCTCCGCGCACGGCTTGCCGCAAAGCGTGATCGATAAGGGCGATCCGTATCAAAGAGAGTGCGAAGCGCACGTTCAGATTTTATCAAAACGTCTAACGCTAGAAAATATCGATTTTGAAACGATCCGTTTGGCGTATCAATCTAAGGTCGGACCGCTTAAATGGATAACGCCTTCTTTGGATCTCGTTATTAACGATTTACATAGTAAAGGCGCGCGAAAACTATTAATCGTTCCGCTAAGTTTTACGATCGATAATCTTGAAACGGATTACGAGCTTTCGATAGAGTATTACAATCGCGCTAAAGAAAAGGGCTATGAAGAGGTTTTAATCGCCCGTTGCCCAAACGACTCCGATCGTTTCGCCTTAGCGTTAAGCGAGCTTGCGAACGCGGCGGCGATCGTCGCTTTTCCGAACAAGCGCGAGCGCTAGCTAAAACGCCTACTATTTGGCGACGCGTAGCGGGCGCTAACCTGTAAAACGCAACGCCGATCGCGGCGTTACCGCAAGACGCGCGAACTAGACGATCGCGGCGCGTTGCGGACATTAAAAAAAGAAAACCTGATACGCGATTAACGCTTTAGATCGCGCGATCGCTCGCTATTCCTCGCCGTATAGTAATCGCTTTAGCAACGCGGGGCGCTTGTTTAGCGACTTGGCAAGGCGTCCAAAACTCGATAACTTACCGCCTACATTAACGACGCGCCCGTTGCTGTCATAACGATCAATTTGCGTCATATAAAGATTTTTCGCGCCTGCCAAAACAAAGAGATCGCTTAACGCGACTAAGTTGATTTCATAGCGATCCAAGTCGGGATTTGCGTGTAATGTTTTCCCTTTTGTATCGGGTATCCGCGAGACGCAAACAACGCGATCGCCAAAGAGAGCCGCGGCGTAACGCTGAACCTCGTAACTATCGGTGCAAAGCGCGATTTTTCGATCGGCTCTAGCGCGATCGATAACCTTCTTAAGAAACGGCTTGTAGTCGGTTTTATAGTCGCTATGACGAATATGCACGGCGTCGTAATCGCCTAGCTTCTCAACGATCTGTCGTATATGCGATCTAACCTCTGGCGCTAAAGCAAATATATAAAGCGCGTTTATTGCGCTAACGCCGCCTATGCCTTGTTCGTAAACAAGAATATTCTCATTGCATGACTTAGTTATGCTAAAAACGATCCGCTCTCTCGTTTTCGTTTTGACAATATTATCCGCGACATAACCAACTTGATAATATAGAGAGTCTATCGTTCCAAACCTGATCCACTCTCTCTCTCTCTCTCTGATGGTGAAATAACGACCAAGATCGTCTAAAAATCCGCTTTTAGACCCGTCGATATAAATCAAGCGATTATAACGAAAAGCGTAACTTGCGCAACGATCGACCTGAAAAAACATGTCGTTAAGTCCGTTGCGAAGACGGCAGAATACAAATTTTCGCGGCTCGTTAAGCGGAAAATGTTTAAGTCCGAATAAGGATAAAACGAAATAATATACGTTCATAAACGGCAGATAACTTGGCGATTGCGGTCGTTTAGGTCTAAGATTGGCGTATCTTGTTTTTTGCGCGTTATCTATAAATGGAAGCCGTTTAACGACGAACAAAGATAGTTTGTGTAGCCGCTCTATAAAACGCCACAACAAATAACGGCAAAATAAGTCAAGCGTTTTAGTTAAACGAACTATGGTAAGAGCGGCGATATGAGCGAATTTTTCGCGCACTATTTGGCGTTCCTTTTTGATTTGACGGCAAGATTGTAGCGCCGATTACATTACGACAATCGTTTTATGCCTAAGGCGCAACGGACGACGGATCGCGTTTGGTTTGGGTTTTAAGGCGAACTACAACCTTTTGCCGTAGCGAGGGATTGCGAAAGCGGCGCAAAGCGCGATCGAACGCAACTAAATTTTTTGTTATTTCCATAAAAGCGCTAACTCTGATCGTCGTCCCCGCGTTTTACTAAAACCAGCGCCTCCTTGTCATTCCCGCATAGCGCCCGCGCGGACGGAGAAAATAGGAGCGCAAGGCGCGTAGGATTGCGGCAATCCATCTCCCCCTTTCACGCCTTTGGCGCGTCGGATACTCATTTTCGCTGGAATAACGGCGCGACCTATCTATCCAACCAAACGGGCGTTACATCTCTGGATTTTCGCTTTCGCGGGAATGTTGGGGGCGCGCGGATTTTAGCAAAGCGCGGGGAATGACAATGCGCGCGGCGGTTTAATCGCCTACAACGCTAACTTAGATAAAGGTTTGGCGATCGGTTCCATCGCCGCTATCGCTAAAATCAAACGGATCGGCTTCGTCCCGCCGCGTAGATTTTACCGCTTTTCAATAGCGCGAGCAAACGTTGGCGTGTGGGCGCGGCGTTAAAGCTCGTCGATAAGCGCGCGGATATTTTTCATTATCAAACGATTATCTTTCGCGCCCTCTACAAACCGATCGCTATACGGCGCGATCAGCCTTTGCGTTTTGCCCTTGATCTCAAGCGTCAGAAGCGGCGGATCGCCATTTGTTATCTCTACGATTTTGCCTATTATCTCGTCGTTTTCAATCGCCGCCATTCCGATCAGCTCAAACCAAAAACGTTCGCCCTCGTTTAGCTTGATAGCCGCTTTGGTATCGGCGATCGAGGTAAAAAGCTCGTAGTTTGTCAATCGCGCCGCCTCTTCGGGCGCGTTAACGCCTTCAAACCCGATCAAAGCGCGTTTTGCGTCGAAACGATCGACGGTAAGCTCTAGCGTTTGATCGCCCAACGCCGCTTTAAGCGTCCTTCCGATCGTAAAAAAATCCGGGAAATCGGAATCAAGACGAATCTTTAAAAGCCCTTTAAGCCCGAAAGTTTTGCCGATTTTGGCTAGATATAACGCGCCGCTATCTCGGTCGCTCATCTATCGGTTTAACCAAAATGCGGTAACTTACGCCGTCTTTTGCCTTGCAACCGGACACCACGGTTTTGATCGAATTGATCATATTGCCGTCTTTGCCGATAATTTTACCTACGTCCTGCTGGCTCGCGTATATCACAATCTCCGAAAAATCATGATCTACGTCTTCGCGCGTAACCTCGATCTGATTTGGCTCGGCGGCGATTAACCGCGCGAAATCCGCGATAAAATTCTCGACCACGTTTAGGCTTTCGCGGCGATTCGCGTTACGGTTTCGCTGGGTTTCGCGCCAGCGCCAATCCAATAGTTATAGCGATCCTTGTCTAATTTGAGCGTTTTTTCTTGGTTCATCGGGTTGTAAAAACCTAAAATCTCCACGAAGCCGCTGTCGCGACGCTTTCTGCTATCCGTTACTACGATGCGATAGAAAGGCTGTTTTTTCTTGCCGAGTCTAGTTAGTCGAATGACCGTCATTCTTGTTGTTCCTTTTTGTTTGAAGTTATTATCTCATACGAAGGCTGTTTTGAGCGCCAAGCAGCGATTGAAACTGTTGCGCCGCGCCTTTGCCAGAAAACTGCTTGACTAGTTTAGAGCCGCTTTTGAATTGCTTGATAGTCCTATTGACCTCCTCGATTTTTAGCCCCGCGCCCGCGGCTATGCGGTTTTTTCGCGAGGGGTTGAGCAGATCGGGATTTTCGCGCTCGCGCTTGGTCATCGACTGAATCATCGCGCGGGCGCGCTTAATCTCTTTGGAGTTTTGCAGATCGACGTCGCCTAGCTTTTCGGATAACGCGCTCGCGCCGGGCAACATAGAAAGCAACGATTTGATATTGCCTAGCTTGCCGACCTGCTCAAGCTGATCTAAAAAGTCGTTGTAGTTAAACGAGCCTTTTTTGATCTTGCGTCCGATCTCTTTGGCTTTCTTCTCGTCGATCGCCGCGCCGACCTTTTCGGCTAACGTCGCTATATCGCCGCCGCCCATCAAGCGACCGACGATCCTTTCGGGAATAAAAATCTCCAGATCGTCGAGCTTTTCGCCAACGCCGACAAATCGAAGCGGCGCTCCTAATTGCCGCGCTAACCCGATTGCGATTCCGCCGGTGGAATCGCCGTCAAATTTAGTCAGAATAACGCCCGTAAGCGTTATCTTTTCGTGAAAAGCGGCGGCTGTTTTCACCGCGTCTTGACCGGTTAGCGAATCGGCGACGTAAAAAATCTCAAACGGGTTAATCGCCGCCTTGATCGCGTTTAACTCCCGCATGAGCGCCTCGTCGATCGCGAGTCTGCCCGCCGTATCCACGATCAAAACGTCAAAATACCCCTCTTGCGCGCGCTTTAACGCGCCGCTTGCCGCCTCGATCGGCGTTGGCGCGCTAAACGTCTCCACCTCGATCTGCTCGGATAATCGGCGCAACTGCTCGACCGCCGCCAAACGTTGCAAATCCGCCGCCGCGAGCAAAACTTTTTTGCCGCGCTCTTTTAGGTATTTCGCGAGTTTCGCCGCCGTCGTAGTCTTGCCGCTACCTTGCAAACCCGCGATCATTACTACCGTAGGCGGGCGATCGGCGAACGTAAAGCCTTGCGATCCCGCCGCCGCGAGCGTCTCATACAGCGTCTCCTCAAGCGCTTTTGCAAAACGCTCTTTTTGAATGCCCGTCTGCTTGGTTTTGATCTCTACGGCGGAAATCAGATCCTTTACGACCTTGTAATGCACGTCGTTCTTTAGCAGCGCCTTTCTTAGCTCCTCAAGCGCGCGTTTAAGCGAGGCTTCGTCGTCGAAATGCCTGATTCTCGAAACGGCGGCTTTAAGCGATTCGGCGATTTTATTCAGCAAAAATTGCGCTCCAACTAATTATTAAAGTGAAAATAGGCGCGAATTATACGCAAAACGGCTAAAAACCGCGCTCGGAGGCTAAAAACTCGCGGACGGCTTGCTATGGCGCAATTTAGCGGCGTTTTGATTCGCTTGAAGCGGCGCGATCTTGACGGCAAAAATGGCGGCGCTCATTTGCCGCATTTTATTGAAGCTATCGTAAAATTGCCCAATCTTGGGAAACGGTGAAAAACGACCATGGGCGCGTTACTGAAAATTAAAGGGTTCTTGCCGTTTTTGATCGTCATGTTTGTAAACGCTTCGGTCGATCTAGCGCACAAAATTACCATTCAAAACACGTTGAATAAATGTTTCGACGGCGAAGCGCTGGTGGTTTTCACCGCGCTGATAAACGCGATGATCCTGTTGCCGTTTATCTTTCTGTTTTCCCCGTCGGGTTTTATCAACGACAAGTTCTCAAAAACCAAAGTGATCCGTTACGCGACGATCGTAGCGATCGGCTTAAGCGCGCTTATTCTTATCAGCTATATCAACGGCTGGTTTGTTTTCGCCTTCGGCGCGACGTTTCTGCTCGCCGTTCAAAGCGCGATCTACTCGCCCGCCAAATACGGACTTATCAAACGGCTGGTAGGCGTGGAGCGTTTAAGCCTCGCGAACGGCGCGATTCAGGCGCTCACGATCGCGGCGATCTTGCTTAGCTCTTTAGTTTTTTCGGCGGTTTTCGAGCTAAATTACTCCGCGCTTTTAGATTCCTCGCGCGAATTAGACCCAAGCAATCCAAACGCGATACTGTCTATAATGGTTCCTATCGGCGTTTTGATTGTCGCTCTAAGCGCGGTAGAGGCGTATTTCGCCTTCAAAATCCCGATTTTCCCCGCCGAACCTAGCGAGGAGCGTTTCGAGCTAAAAAAATACGCGACGCTGGCTTATTTGCGCGAAAACCTGTCGATCGTAACCAAAAACCGCGACGTATGGCTTAGCATTATAGGTCTAAGCGTATTCTGGGGCGTTTCGCAGATGATTCTCGCCGCTTTCGGCGCGCACTACAAAGCAATCGCGGGCGACGACGACAACGTCGTAATTCAAGGGATTATGGCGGTTAGCGCCGTCGGAATCGTCGCCGGTTCGGCGCTGGCGGGCGCCAGCTCCAAACGGCATATCGAGTTAGGTTTTATCCCGATCGGCGCGCTTGGACTATTTATCTCGTTACTTGGTCTTACCTATTCGACGAGCGCGATCGAGATGGCGATCTGCTCGCTGCTTTTTGGCTTTTTCGGCGGGCTTGCGATCGTGCCGCTAAACTCGGTTATTCAGTATTTCTCCGCCGCCGACGAGATGGGAAAGATACTAGCGGGCAACAATTTTACGCAAAACTGCGCGATGGTCGCCTCGCTCGCGATCGCCGTCGCGCTGGTGCAAATTGGCTTCTCGACGACGGGACTCTTTACGCTCGCGGCGATCGCGGCGCTACTCGCGGCATTGTTCGCCATCAAGCAAATGCCGCATCTATTCGCGCGGATATTGCTGTTTCCAATTCTGCGGCTTGGCTACAAAACAGATATTCAGGGCATAGAGCATATCCCGCCTACGGGCGGCGTTTTGCTGCTTGGCAATCATATTAGTTGGATCGACTGGCTGGTTTTGCAAGTAGCCTGCCCGCGCGCCATAAAGTTCGTGATGTTCAAGGGCATTTACGACAAATGGTTTCTGCGCGGCTTCTTGAAGCTGTTCAGCGTTATTCCCATAGCGGGCGGCGCGAGCAGATCGGCGATAGAGAGCATACGCGCTAGACTTCAAAACGGCGAGGTCGTCGCGCTTTTCCCCGAAGGCGTTATTAGCTACAACGGACAAATCGGCAAGTTTGAGCGCGGTTTCGAGCTGGCGATCGAGGGAGCGGACGTTCCAATCGTCCCGTTTTTCCTGCGCGGGCTTTGGGGATCGTCGTTCTCGCGCGCGGACGATCACTACAAGGCGTTAAGCGCCGCAAACGGCAAACGGGAGATTATAGTCGCCTTTGGAAAACCCCTCTCTTGCGCCGCTAAAGCGCCCGAAGTAAAACGCGCGGTGGTGGAGCTGTCGGTTAAGGCGTGGGATCGCTACCTCGCCGGACAAAAGCCGCTTTGCTATCGCTGGCTAGAACGCGCGAGCGCCGATCTGTTTTCGCTCGCGCTGATCGATCAACCTTCAGGCGCGCGGCTAACCAATCTAAAGCTGCTAACCTCGACGCTACTGTTTGTAAAAAAGCTAAAAAAACGCCTAGCCGATCAGGATAACGTAGGGGTGTTGCTACCCTCTTCGGCGGCGGGGGCGATCGTTAATCTAGCGCTGTTCGCGCTGGGCAAGAAGCCTATAAATCTCAATTACACGGTAAGTCGCGAGAATCTACTAAGCGCCGTAACGCAAAGCGGGCTGAAAACCGTCGTCGCCTCCAAAACTTTCTCGGAGAAACTCGCCGCGCGCGGATTTGATTTAAGCGATATACTGCAAGAGCGCGCTATTTACGCCGAAAACGTCAAAGCGTCTATCAGTAAGAGCGAAACCGTTTGGACGCTTCTGCTCGCGCTATTTGCGCCCGCGCGGCTGTTAAGGGCGCTCTATTTTAAGAAAACCGATATTAACGAAACGGCTACGATCCTCTTTAGCAGCGGCAGCGAGGGCGCGCCCAAAGGAGTGGAACTGACGCACAAAAACCTGCTCGCGAATATCAGGCAGGTTTCCGATCTGCTCAACTTCCGCAAAAGCGACGTAGTGATCAACTCGCTACCGATCTTTCACTCGTTCGGACTGACGATCACGACGTTGCTTCCGCTTGTCGAAGGGGTTTTGATGATCGCCATACCCGATCCGACCGACGTCGTCGCGATCGGCAAGATGTGCGCTAAATACAAGGCGAGCATTCTGCTTGGCACGTCAACCTTTTTTCGGTTCTATATCAAAAATAAAAAACTCGATCCGCTGATGTTAGAGTCGGCGCGGCTTGCGGTGGCGGGCGCCGAAAAGCTCAAAGACGACGTTAAGCGCGGCTTTAAGATCAAGTTTGGCATAGATATTTACGAAGGTTACGGGGCGACGGAGACCGCGCCCGTTATTTGCGTCAATATGCCCAACGCTTTGGAGCGAGAGTCGTATAAAACGCTCGTTTTTAACAAGGAGGGAACGGCGGGAATGGCTCTGCCGGGAACAATCGTTAAGGTCGTCGATCCCGTTACGTTAAACGAGCTTAACGCGAACGAGGAGGGGCTGATTATCATAGGCGGTCCGCAGGTGATGAAGGGCTACTACAACAATCCGGGAAAAACCCGCGAGGCGATCGCCGAAATTGGCGAATGGCGATACTATAAAAGCGGCGATAAGGGGCGCATAGACGAAGACGGTTTTATAACTATCGTCGATCGCTATAGCCGCTTTGCCAAGATCGGCGGGGAGATGATAAGTCTTACGGCGGTCGAAAGTCAGATTATCGCGCTATTTAGCGACGAGATCGACGTCGCGGCGATCGCGTTAAACGACGAGAAAAAAGGCGAAAAAATAGTCGCGCTTTTTTCGGGCGAGATCGATGAGGAGGCGTTTATTCGCGCCGTCAAAGACTCGCAAATAGCGCCGCTAATGACGCCGTCGGAAATATACAAAGTTGAAAGCGTGCCTAAATTAGCAAGCGGCAAAGCGGATTTCAAAGCCGCAAAAGCGCTGGCGCAAACGCTCTCGCGCGAAAGTTAGCGCCGCCGCGGTTTGAAAGATCGCGCTGAAACTTATACTCGTGTAGTCCAACCGCTGATAAACGCGCGGACTATAATGCAATTAGCGCGCGCTAAAGCTGTCAAGATCGCGCTCCTTGCGAGCGCGCGGATTGAAATATTGATGCTTTCGCCCCTCTCCTCGCGGCGCTGATATAGTAGGCGGTTTCGTCGCGCCGCCGGCAAGTGATTTAAAATTATCGAGCGATACAGAGCCGAGCGTTTTTCTTGAAAAACGCTCGGTTAGGGGGGAGCTCGTTTGCCAACTCCGCGATCAATGAGAATCGCGATGTTTTTACAAGAAAAAAATAAAAACGAAATCGCGTTGGAGCTACGTTATATGTTCCGAAGTAAAACGTATTCGCGCAAAATAACGAAACGCCCTTTTTTACGATGATAAGCGCTTGTCTCTCTTTCGCTTCCTTCTTGTTGCTTCCACGCTTATTACTAAGCCGCCCGCTTGCGATCTCGTTCATATCGCTAACAAACGCAAAAATCCGCGAGAGCGCTCGCGCGTTATTCTTTCGATCGCGTTTTTTACGCGCGATCGCGAGTCAAATAACGCTTTCTAAAATAAAGAAATATTAACGTTTAGAAATTATCGTTAAACCATATTAACGTAATTTTATTCCCTACTCGTCCAAATACGGCTTTAATACTTTTTCAACCAAAAAACGCCCGCCTGCATTGATGGATAAGTGATTGTCATCGCGATAAAGAGGTAATCCATCGTCGCTAAGAATTAAGCATCT
>JAIRNH010000033.1 GCA_031258155.1 Helicobacteraceae bacterium
ACTACACCGCGACCTTAATCGAAATCGTTTACCGCGGCCGGCGGATATGTTTTTTTGCCGAAATGGGGTTCCCCCCCCCCCCCCCCCCCGTCCAGCGGGCGGGATTGTTGTCCAGAAAACCGATCGCCTCGTATTTTTGACTAATAGCGGGCAACAGATTTTTCGCGGTGGAGCCGGAACCAAACACAAACGCTTTTTGCTTCATACGCAGCCTCCTTTTATAAAGTCTCGCCATAGTAACGACAAACGGCTTTTACTCTTTTTTGCGTTCGATCTGCGCGCCGATCGCGCGTAATTTCTCCTCGATTCGCTCGTAGCCGCGATCGAGATGATAGATGCGGTGAATGCGAGTTTGTCCGCTTGCGGCGAGCGCGGCGAGGACAAGCGCGCTTGAAGCCCTTAGATCGGTCGCCATTACGTCGGTTCCCTTTAGCGCCGTTTTGCCCAAGATGGTCGCGGTATTGCCGCGCGCCGTTATTTTCGCGCCCATTCTAACAAGCTCGCCTACGTGCATAAAACGATTTTCAAACAGCCGCTCCTCGATCACGCTGCTTCCTTCGGCTTGCGTAGCCAAAGCCATAAGCTGCGCTTGCATATCGGTGGGAAAGCCCGGATATTCGGCGGTAACGATCTCCGTCGGTTTGACGCTCGCGGCGGGCTTGATCGTTATCGTATCCGCGCCGATCTCAAGAGAGAACCCCATCTGAAGCAATTTATCCGTAACGGCGGTCAAATGGCGCGGCTCGACGCTCTCCAAAGTAACGTTTCCGTTTGCGATCGCCGCCGCGCAAAGATAGGTTCCCGCCTCTATACGATCGGCTATAACGTTTATCGGCGGGATATTCAGCGGCGCGCCGTTAGAACCCTCGATCGCGATCGCGTCGGAGCCTATTCCCTCTATCTTTACGCCGCCGCTCGCGATTGTTTCGCATAGCTGAACGACCTCCGGCTCTTTGGCGCAGTTTATAATCTCGCTTTTGCCCTTTGCCAGCGCCGCCGCCATAATCGCGTTTTCGCTGCCCGTAACGGTGATCTTGTCGAAAACGATCGTCGTTCCCTTCAATCCTTGAGGCGCGATCGCGTGAATATAGCCCTCCTCGATAACGATCTTAGCTCCCATTTTTTCCATAGCTTTTAGGTGCAGATCGACTGGTCTTTGCCCGATCGCGCAACCGCCCGGAAGCGAGACGCGGCACTCGCCGTAACGCGCCAGCAGAGGACCTAATACGAGAATGGACGCTCTCATCGTTTTTACTATGTCGTAGGTAGCGGTAACGCGGGCGATCTTGCTCGCGTCGATCGTAACGCTTCCGTTTGCTTTAACATAGCCTCCGCCGAGCAGTTCCAGTAGCCTTAGAAACGTCCTTATGTCGGCGACGTCGGGCAGATTGGCGATTTTTACAGGATTTTTCGACAGGATCGTCGCGGCTAAGATTGGAAGCGCGGCGTTTTTAGCGCCCGAAATCTTTAACTTGCCGTTTAGGGGTTTGCCGCCCGTAATTTCAAGACAGTCCATAGCGAATCCTTGCGATAAACTCTTTGGCGCCAAAGATAGCGTTTAGAATAACCAAAACAGCTTACCATTACATAGCTAACGCGAACGGGGGCGAATTCTTTAGCGCTAAAGATAACACTCCGAATACTCGAAATCGCTTATCATCACGCAACTAACGCGAACGGGGTCTAACGCGCGCTTGCGCCTTGCGATCGGCGCGAATTTGTTCGGAAAATTCAGAATAAAAAGAACCTTAGTCGAGCCGAGCCAACGATAAGCCATAATTTTACACGGGAGTTTTTCGCAACCCGTAGCGTTGACAAAACCCGAAACGCTAACTCTCTCGCCGCGCAGATCGCCGCGATTAACCAGTCCGAAAAAAATATCTTCCGTCTCGGCGCTAAAGAGGGCGTAAGCTAAAATTAAACCGAAAAAGAGCGATTTCATCTTCAAGTATATCGGAAGGTATTAGATGGAGTTTAACCAAGAGTATAGAGTATCCGCTCCGATTCACCACATGATCCTAAGTCAAAATCTCGTCGCGACGTTGAGTAATAGAAGCGTAGTCTATTTTCTCGACCCCGTTAGCGGCAAGCAGTCGCGCGCCCAGTCCTTTTGGCAAGAAGAACAAGACGAGGAGCAAAAGGAGACTTACGCCTATTATCGCGGCGATTCGTCGGGCGGCGATTTCTTGTGCCTTTACCTTCCCAAAGAGATAAAAACGGTTCTGTTTGAATACGACAAAACGTTAGGCAAATTCGCGCAAAAAGCGGAGTTGGAGTGGTCTGCCGCGGCTACGGAGGTATCGGCGTTTTCGTCCGACTGCTCGTTGCTTGCCGTAGGCGATAATATCGGGCAGGTTTGCGTCTATCGCGTGGATATTGGGAAGCTCTTGACAATCGCGCCGCGTTGCAACGAGTATATTTCCGCAGTGGCTTTTAACGGCGACTCCTCGTTAATCGCCTACGGCAGCTTCAAGAAAAACATAACTATTTACGATCTAAACAGGTTCGCGGTGCTGTGCGATTATCTTAACAAAGAGGTCGTTTGCGCCGCGGCGTTTTTGCACCAGACCTCGTTGCTCGTCGTTGGCGGCAGAGATAACCGCGTTTTTTTATTCGATCCGATCAGCGGCTACGTCGTCAGAGATCTTATCGCGACGATCAACTGGCCTATAACGATATACGTTGACAAAGACGATCAGTTTTGCTTTGTTTCCGACAAGACGGGATATTTGTATCTGATAGATTTAAGCGCGCCCGAAGCCGATAAGGAGCCGGTTTTCAACTCAAAAGCGGCGATCGTGGATATAAAACGGCGAGGCGAGGCGATCTATTTCGCCTTCGAGGACGGGCGTATCGCCGTAATCGATCTGTCGATCGGGCGAGAGAAGCTAAAGGAGCTGATCGCTCAACGAAATATGGCGGCTATAAACGAGCTAACGCTCGCCAACCCAATTTTGAAATTCAGCGCGGCGGGATTGATGGATAATATGGACGCGCAATTTGACGAACGTTTTGCAAAAGCGGCGCTAAATATCGCGCAGGGCAAGCCAGACGTCGCAAAATCCGATATGGGCGATCTGTTGAACTATCCCGCGTATAACGCGCGCTTTACTTTTGTATTAAAACACGCCTCGAAGGTGGCGACCTTTTGGCAGATGATTCAGTCCGGACAGTATTACGAGGCTTACACGCTCGCGAACGACGGCGACTTTTATCGCAAGCTGCCGCTGTTCAACCTGATGGAGAATCGCTTCAAGGAGCGATTCGACGAAGCCCTTAAAAACCTGAACGGCGATAATCCCGATCCAAAAAAAGCCAAAGAGGATCTGGCGCTTTATATGAAAATCCCGATCAAAGAGGCGGCGATAAAAAATATGCTTAAAAACCCCGAAATTTTTAAGCGGGCGCAAAACGCCTACGATCGCAAAGATTGGCCTGATTTGGCGAGATTGATAGATAAGTTCAGAATGCTGAAAGACTCGCCGCCGGCTATCGCGTATCAGGAGATGATCAAAAAAGAGACGGAGCGATTTCTGGGCTTTATGGCGGCGGGCAGATACGACGACGCGTTCGCGCCCGCTAAGTTTTTGAAAGAGAACGCAAAAAACGACGCGCCCGCGCTTAAAATCGAATTTGATAAACTGGACATAGTGGCGCGATTTAACGAGATTGTCAACGGCAGGCAATACGGCGCGGCTATGCAGACGGCTATGAAGCATACTTTTTTGATTACCTCTAACGCATACAAACAGCTGGACAAAACGTTAAGCGAACGTTTCAAAGCCGCGCATTTATTCGCGACAAAGCGACATTTTGAGGCGGTGGACAAAGCGCTTCGCCCGTTTTTATTAAATCCGTTTTCGTCCAACCGCGCGATCGGCGTCTATAAAACGCTCTATCTGGAGCAGATTAAGGCGCTAGGCTCGCAAATGCGGCGCAATCACTGGATCAACGCTTTCAAAAACTACGTTTCTCGATTTGGACTTGACGGCGAAATCGATCTGATCGCAAAAAAATACGATCAGGATAAAGTATTAGAGCCGTTTAGGGAGTTCAAAAACTACAATTTTCTCCGTTATCCGCTTATACCCAATATCGTTACCACGCCTTTTTCTAAACCCGCCGCAAAAGCGTGATTATCGCGCCGATCGCCTCTTGCCGCGTCCGGCGGCGGCAATTAAAGTTTCTGGGGCGATAAAGTCGTTTTAGATTTTTGACCGACGTTTTCTAAATTTTTACCGCGTATTTAATCGGAGCTAGTCGAGCGTCGGCGCGCAAAAATTCGCGCGCTTTTTTAAGCCGTCTTTTTTACTCGCGCGAAATATTTGATTTCGCGGCTTTTTCCAGCTATCGCTCGACCCGCGCGATTTTAATGTTGCGGGGTGAAAAAAGAGCGGATAAACGCTACTCGCGTCTTGATTTTCGGCGGCAAACGGGGCATAATTGCCGGAAGCGTTTGGCGCGAGAAGCGGATTTCCGACGGGAGTTAATCCGCGTAAGGACGCTAAGCGAGCCGTTGATCGCCTAGTGCGGAACCGCCGAGCGCTTATTCTACTTCCCATAAATCAACCAACCTTGTCTAAATCGATTCGTTTTGCGATCTTTGTTATGCATTAACGTTCCAGATAATATTTCCGTCGCGCAAAAGCGTAATCGCTATAAACGCTTTACTGTCCTTAAACAGTCCTATATACCGCGTCCCGCGCAAATGTCGGCGTATCGCGTAAATAAACATTTAGGGATTCTCAAACGTCGGCGCGGCGAGATTAGCGTATTTTTCGCGCGCGTTATCCATTTTTACCATGCGCGCGCCAAATTAGGCGAGCCGCTTAACGCATCGATTCGGATATCGCGGCTCTTTTTAATCCGTCCCTAAACGCTCTTTCGATAAAAATCGCGGGTTGCGCGTCGCGGATATTTAGACGCGCGAAATAGTTTGACGTCGCGAGCGTATAATATGGATCGCGTGGGCGCCTTTTTCGCTTTGCCGCAAAATCGAGGGGCGAAGACGATCTAATCGCTTACGCGCCAAAAAGTTCTACAAACTCTTTCGGGCGTTCGGCGGAGATTTCGCGTCCAAGCAACGATATGTAAACCGAATGCAGCATAAGCCGCTTATACGGCTTGCCTCCATAGCGCAAATCCCCCAAAATCGGCAGTCCGATATGAGAAAGATGAACGCGAATTTGATGAGCGCGACCGGTTGGAATCGCGACCTCCAATAACGAGCGTTTGCCCTCAAATTGAAGCGGCTTAATAATCGTAATCGCCTCTCTACCGCGTTTTTCGTCGATAACGCTTTTGGCTTGCGCGCCTTTAAAGGTTAAAACCGGCAGATTGATAACGCGCTCCTCGGTTACCGCGCCGTTGACTACGGCTAGATAGCGTTTGATCGTTTTTCTGCGCTTAAATTCGTCGATCGCACGTTGCAAGAACTCGTCGCTTTTAGCTAGGCATAAAACGCCGCTCGTCTCTTTGTCCAAGCGGTGAACAAGTTTGAGTCCAAGCCGTTTTTCAACCGCGTAGCTCTCCGCGCCTCTTGGCTTGTCGATAGCGATCATTTCGTCGTCTTCGTAGAGCGTTTCGATAGGTTTTGGCTTTTCGATCTTGAAAACCGTATCGACGCTTAGCTCCGATCGCGCGATCTCAAGTCGTTTGCCGCCAACATATACAAACCCGTCGTCAATCAGTCTTTTGGCTTCGCCGTTGCTAATCGCCTCTTGAACGGCTAATAATTTATAGGCTTTTTCGTTCATCGCCGTATTGTAGCCAATCGCTTGCTACAATCAATCGGCGCTACGCCAAAACGTTAGAAAGATCGCGCCAAAAACCGCGCGATACGCGATCGGTCGAACGTTACCTCGCGCCGATCGCGGCGCAACGCTTGAAGCAGCCGCTTTTCTTAGCCGGCGGTTGCGCCGCCGCGGACAACTTCGCGTTTTCAAAACCCAAGCGATCCAACGCGCAAACGATAGAACCCGTGCCGCGTTTAGCGCACACAACGGGAACGTTTTTCTTTTTAGCCTCTTTTTTGAAGTGGTTCATCGCGTTGTGGCTGATATAATCAATCATCATCACTACGCAATCGGCGCATTCTGGAAGTTTGCGATCGCAATCGCGCGCTTTGCGCATATCCCAATGCGTAACCTGCGTAACCCCTCGCGCGTAAAGAACCTCTTTGATCGCCTCGACGCGATCGCCGCCTAACACTAATACGGACTCCATAAACGAATATTCCTTAATAATTCGATTGGCATACTTGACATTATACTCGGTCTTTGCTTTTTTGTCAAGCCAACCGTTCAATACAGACTGATACTAAGTATCATAATTGTAGTCTAGCGAAATTTTCTTTAATTTGCAAGATTAAAATGCGAGCGTTTTGTTTATTTTGCGTAAATTTTTTGCGCGATCGCCGCCTTCGTCTTTGAAAATAGCGTCTATGAACGCGCCGAAGATCGCGTCGCGTTTTGCCGTAGCCGCCTCGTCTAGCCGCCTCCGCTTCCTCTTGCGCCTTCCTAGCCTGCGCTTCTAACTCTAGGCGTTCGGCGAGAGCTTTGCGCGCCGCTTCGTCGGCTATGCGTTGTTGTTCCGCTTGATACTCCAAGATCGCCGATTTGATTTTGCGTTCCGTAGCGTCTAGTATCTCTCTTGGCTCGCGAAATAGGTCGTTGACCGCCTTCGTCGCGTCATTGAGAGGCTTCGTGATGGAGGTTCTGTGCGCCTCGATCTTTTTGCCTAGCTCCTTAATCTTGCGCACAAAGTCTGTCGCTTGGTTAAGCGTTTCGACGCTGTCAATCGTTATAACGGCGTTTGAGAGCGCCCTTGCCTCTGTAGTTACGCTTACCCCGCTCTCTGTATCGTAGCTGACCAACTGTAACATTTGCTGCCCCTTTTATTTTTTTGTTGCGGCTATTTTGCCTAATTGTAAAATAAAAGTCAAGAGGTATTTTAACAATTAGGCAATAAATAACGATATTTATGCAAAAAATTGAAAATTGCAGGAAAAGGAATGCTCTTTGCTTGACTATAGCAAATAAAGAGGAGGCATTTCAGATGATGAGGTTAGCGACGCTGGTTATGCTGGCGGTTGTGTTAGGGTTTAGCGACAATTATGAGTTCTCGCTTAGAGAATATATAGACGGCAAGGAAACGCTGATAGCTACAGATAATAATCGACTTGGCGATTATATAGATTTATCGTCATACCAATCGTGGGACGGCATTTTCCTAAACTTCGGCTACAAAAAATCTTATGGCAGTAAGGTCGAGGCTGGAATAGAAGATCGCTTTAACAGTTCTTACAGGAATGGTTTTATAGATTTGTCGCGGACTATATTGACACTCGACAACGACGTAAAAATAACGTTAAAATGGGAAGATATTTCAAGAGGTAGCGGCAAGAACGCAAGATGTTCGCGACTTAGCTCTTGTGCTACCGCGCAGTTTGAATATGGAACGACGTTTATAAAGTTATCCGACTTAGAAAAAATAGCTAACGCGACAAACGTTCAAGTTACAATTGTCGGCGCTCGACAATCTATTACATTAGCGGGGTTTAATATTGATAAAAACTTCATTCACAGAACAAGAGAGTTTTTAGAAATGGTTAAGCTAGAAAGAAACAAAAAATAACAAGGCGAGGCTGACAGGCGAAGTGGTTAGCGGATAATAGAATACTCACGAGGTATTTTGTGTGTAAAAAAACGCGAAACAATACACACAAACGCTTGATATAGATTAGAATATCAGCTTGTTTTACGTCTTATATTTCGCCTAAAATCCGCAACCGAGCGGCGCGGTTATTGAACTGAGCTTTATTGACGCTGACGACTTTTGTCATTTTTAGATCGTTAGCCTCGTCGTCGTCGAGCCTAATCGTCAGCGTGCGAAAATCAGGCGTGAGGTTGTAGGGCTTCAGACGGATCAGATTTGATTTTTCGTCTTTGAGCAACACCTTGATCGCGCTCTCGCTCCTTATCTTATAATGCACTATATCGCCGTGTAGAATAGGCGCGCTTGGATCGCATACTACCTCGTCGCCGTCGTCTATCTCTGGAGACATACTATCGCCGCAAGCTACGACCGCATATAGCTGGTCATTCCAATAATCGGCGCGATAGTAAGTTTCGCGCGCCTCTCCTACCTCGATCCTTTCGGGCGCTCCGCACGAGACCGCGCCTATTATCGGGATCAGCTTGACGGGATAGATTTTCTCGCCCATAAGGTAGTCTATCGATACGTCTAGCTTTCTTGCGATACTCACAATCTTATCGTCGGGGATTTGGCGCTTGCCGCCTAAATAGTGGGTTATCGAACTTGAACTAACGTTTAGCTCTCTTGCCAAACGCGATCGCGCGCCCCTATCGCCGTATTTCGCCTTTAGCGCTCTCTCTAGTCTCTCCGCGTCCATTTTTAACCTCGTTTCGACGCAATTTTAACGTCGGTTTATTGCCTATACGTGAAATAATCGGCAATTCAGCAAAAAAGTTTAGGCTAACCTCTTGACTTTTATTTTACAAATAGGCAAGATAACCAAATGAGAAAAAGGTTTAAGATCAGTCCAACCGATATTTCCGAGAAAACGGGCGTTTCCATTCCCTCGGTTTGCAATCACCTGAAGGGGAAGCGTTCTCCTCGTCGCGAGACGCTAGAAAGATACAGAGCGGCGGGCTATCCGCTAGAGCCGTTTATTTTCGGGCTTGATTACGCGAGGGAACACGGGATCAGCCTTGGTCAAGGAGATCAAGAGGCTAACGAAACGCCGCCGAGTTCGGCGCAAAAGGAGACGGAATGAACATATTAGACGGACGGCTGCGAGAGGAAATCGCCGCCATAGTTAGAGATGAGCTGGAGGCAAAAGAGAAACGGGAAAACTATGCCTATGAAGCGTATTGTGTAAAGAAATGGAGAGATGAATTGTCCGCCGACGAGTTAGCCGAAGCGTTAAAGCTAGACGGCGACGAATACAAGGCGCTCTTTGAATACGCTATCGTTACGTGGGGGAAAAAACGCAAAGAGCGCACACGCTATGCTAAGACGCTTCATTGGTTTTCAGAGCTTCCAGAGAGACGCTCTTGCTAATCTCTCTAAGTCCGACTAATGCGCCTAAGCCATAACGCAGTTATCGCGGAACAAGCGGTCGAAGCTATCGCGTCGATTATGGAGGTCGCCCTTAATCAGATCGCGCAATCTGTAAAAGACTCCGACGGCTGGCTAAACGAGAGGCAAGCCGCCGAATATCTAGGGCGATCCTTGTCGTGGCTTAAGAAACGCAAACGTCTGGGCGAGTTTATAGAAGGGCGGCACTTTTACCAAAAAGAGGGTATTCTGTTCTATCGCAAGGAGGCGTTAGATGTTTGGGTGCGCTCGGATAAGGAAGGAGAGATTACGACCGATGGCGACACTCTATGCGAATCGGGGAAGGCTGTTCATAAGTCATTATTTGAACGGGCGAAGGATAAGAAAGGCATTAGGAATTGCTGACACCCTAGAAAATAGGGCAGAAGCTAAAAAACTGCTACCTGAAATGGTGAGCGAGCTAACGTCTGAACGCATTCCTAAGAAACGGACTTTTAACTATTACATAAGGTCATTTCTTAAAATCAGGACGTCGCAAGGCATTAAACCCGCCACCATTGAAAAATACTCCGCGATAGCTTCACGCTTAGACGCTAAATTTGGTCGGTTTCCCATAAGCGACCTATTAGGCTCTGACGCGCGAGACTATTTTGCTAATCTAGCGCTTCGTCGTTGCGCGAAAACTACGCGCGATTATCTTAGCGTTTTTAGAGGTATTTTTCAAGAGGCTATTTACGACGGATCGGCGCATTACAATTTAGCCGACGTTGTGAGGTTGCCAAAAGAGCAGAAAGCGGAGGTTGATCCATTTTCAGCGAGAGAAGCGGCGCTGTTGTTGCAACATAGCGACGGGTGGCTTCAATCGTTGATCGCTTTGCTGTGCTATACGGGAATGCGCACGGGAGAAGCTATAGCTCTGAAATGGGAGAATATTTTTTGGAGCGCGAACTTTATCCGCGTCGTAGCTACGCGAAGCAACGGAATGGACGGCGAACCAAAGACGGCGAATTCAAATCGGACGATTCCGATTTTTGAACCGCTTGAGCCGTATTTGCGCGCGCAACGAGATCGCGCGTTTGAACGCGGCGTGAAAAGCGATTATGTTTTTCTAACCGACGCGGGTAACGCTTGGAACGATACAAAGAATATCGCTAAGCTGTATTGGCGACCGCTGTTGCGACGGCTAGGGTTGAAAAACAGGCGTTTATACGACCTGCGCCATACCTTCGCTACAAATATGCTAGATAGCGGCAGATATCCAGCGAGCTTAATCAGCGAATGGTTAGGGCATAGCGACTTTAGTATGATATTCAAGCGCTACGCCAAACTAATTAAAGGCGAGAGGAAAACGTTTGACCGCGCTTTTGATTATACGTTGGGCGAGTATGCGGACGGACAGAAAAGATGAGCGGTTATTGTAACGAAGCTAGATGTGGAGAGGCTTCGTTAGGCTATACACGCCAGAGAGAGAGGATAAACTTAACCAAAGCTGATGTTTTAGCGTTAGTTAAGAGAGATCGGTTTGAATCCGTCCGAGGCGCTTGCGATCGCATTTATATCCTTACTTGCAAGATGAAATTTATCAAACGCAATATAACCAAATCAAACTTGGACTAATCAATTGAATAAAAAATTACCGCCGTCCGCGTCCGTCATTACAATGACTTCCCACCTTTCGCAAAACATTCCATAAAAACCCAAAGTTAAATAATTAAACGAATATAAACAAAGACCCCCGGCAACGCCCTACTTTCCCACGATCGTCGATCGCAGTATCATCGGCGAAGCGGCGCTTGACTTCCAGGTTCGGAATGGGACTGGGTATTTCCGCCGCTCGATAATCGCCGGAGAAGAGAATAGTCGTTAGTTTAACGATTGCGATTTGCGTTCAATCGTTTAGATTGCGTTTTTCGCTTCGTTCGATCGCTTTCAATCGCAATTCTTCGATCGCTCGCCTAAACTCTTTTAACTACTCTCTTCTCTAGCGCGGGGTCTTATATTAAGAAGATATAAGACCTATCGTCAATCCTAACGCAAATCCTCTCTAATCAGGTTCGTTTTTAGGATAGGTATCGCTATCTATCCTCTAATCTCTGAATGAACGACGCCCGAAAGACTTAAAAAAGCCAAACGGCTTATTAGTATCGGTCAGTTGAACGCGTTACCGCGCTTACGCCTCCGACCTATCAAACAGATAGTCTATCTGTAGCCTTCGGGGAGCGTTCATCTTGGAGTCGGCTTCCCGCTTATATGCTTTCAGCGGTTATCGCATCCGCGCTTAGTTACCCGGCGATGCTCTTGGCAGAACAACCGGTTCGCCAGAGGCGCGTCCATCTCGGTCCTCTCGTACTAGAGATAGCTCTCCTCAACGCTCCTGCGCCCACGGAAGATAGGGACCGAACTGTCTCACGACGTTCTGAACCCAGCTCGCGTACCGCTTTAATTGGCGAACAGCCAAACCCTTGGGACCTGCTCCAGCCCCAGGATGCGATGAGCCGACATCGAGGTGCCAAACCTCCCCGTCGATGTGAGCTCTTGGGGGAGATCAGCCTGTTATCCCCGGGGTACCTTTTATCCTTTGAGCGATGGCCCTTCCAC
>JAIRNH010000034.1 GCA_031258155.1 Helicobacteraceae bacterium
GCTTGAACGTTAGGAACGAAAACTAACGAAAGGACAAAAGCAAAAGAGGCGAGAATCCCGCTTTTTACAACCCTAACGGGGGGGGGGGGGGTTGAACCTGTAATCGCAAACTCGTTCGTTTGCGCGGAGTTATCTGTTTCCGACGTAACAGCCGCGTTGGGCGGCAGACTTAAGAAATTCATAAAACCTCCTTGTATGTAATAAAGAGCGCATAATATAGCCAAAAAATCATTAAATTGACCTTGTTAATTTCGCTATCTGGCGCGGTTTTTATTGAAGTTAGGCAAATAACGGCAAATTATCTCGGCATTTTGCACCTGTTTGATCAATTATTGGGAGAAAACGCAAAATTTTCGTCCGCAAACAACGATCCGTATCATATTGCGGCAAAGTAAAAATCCGCGTATTTGTAAAACGAAAGCCCTATTTAAACCGCCGAATTGACCGCGCTAACGCTTATTTTTTTGCGCGAACGCCTTGCTTTCGCAAATTATCGCCGTTTTATTAACCTGCCTATGATAAAATCGCCCGCTATGAATATAGCGCGGAAAATTCGCAATTTTGGCGAGCTTGTAGTATTTCAGCATACGCTTTTTGCTTTACCTTTTATATTCATCGCTATGATCGTAGCCGCCGACGGCTGGTTTGGCTGGGCTTTGCTTGGGCTTGGGCTGATCGCCGCCGTGTGCGCTAGAAACTTTGCGATGGGATTTAATCGTCTTGCCGATCGCCATTACGACGCTTTGAACGCGCGCACCGCCAATCGACCGAGTATCGACGGCAGGCTGAGCGTAAAAGCGATAAGCGTATTCGTTGCTTTGAACGCGATCTTTTTTGTGATCGTCTGTTATTTTATCAATCCGCTTGCCTTCGCGTTATCCGCGCCGTTTTTAATCATTATCGGCAGTTATTCGTTTGTCAAACGTTTTAGTTGGATCGCGCATCTTGTTTTGGGACTTTCGATGGGTCTAGCGCCGATCGCCGGCGCGGTGGCGGCTTTGGGCGAAATACCGATTTGGTCGTTGCCTCTTGCGATCGGCGTTATGCTGTGGGGCGCGGGATTTGATCTGCTGTATTCGCTTCAGGATCGCGAGTTCGATCTCAAAACGGGGCTTTGTTCGATTCCCTCTCGGTTTGGAGTAAGAAAAACGTTGATAATCTCAAGAGTTTTACACATTTTGGCTCTGTTGTGCTGGATATTTTTCTGCGTTTTAGCGGAGCTTGGCGGCTTCGCTTGGATCGGAGTGTTTGTTAGCGCTGCGATGCTGATCGCCGAACATAGAATCGTCGCGAATGGGATGGAAGAGATCGACCGCGCTTTTTTCACGCTTAACGCATGGCTAAGCGTCGTGTTTTTCGCGTTTATAACGTTGGATTTTATATGGACGATCTAGACGGGTTGCGCTGGATAAGCGCGCCGCTTATCGCGGAGTTTTCGCTAGAGAGCGAAAATAGAGCCGAGTTTAAATTGGAATTTGATAAGTTTGCCGAAAGCGACGACGATCCGCTTGGCGAATGGCTCAAGCTCGCGCGCTCGCGGGGAGAAACAAAGGAGAGCGATCCTGCTTTGTTGGCTATGACGATCGATCTGCATCGCAAAATAGACGAGCTAACAAGATTTGTAAAAGGCGAAGAGGTTCGACGCGTGAAATTAACGCATAAATCGCGTTTAGACGGGCTTAATTACACCCATTTTCGCATTGAGGCGCCGGAGCTTAACGTTGGCGAGCGCTACTACGCGAGAATAATCGCTATGCCCGTTTTTCCAATACGCGATATAGGCTTGTATTTTACGGCGAGTAGCGAGAGGATCGCGGCGCTTTCGCTACTGCACGATCGCGATCAGAAGGCGTGGGACGGCTACGTCGCTTCAAGAGAGCGCGCGATGATCCGTCAAATGAAGGAGCGCCAATGAGCGAGGAGACGCTGCTAATCTACATATTGGCGGGTTGTTTGCTGTTGATGGCGATCTTTTTGATAGTCAAAGAGTTTAGCGCCGCTAAGCAGGCAAAAAGAATAATCGCCGCGTTACGCTCCGCGCAAAGGGCTAGAGTCGCCATCGAACACGATCTTAAGATCGCGCAACAAGCCGCGCTAGATCAGATCAAAAGTCAGGCGGCGGCGATTTTAAGCGAACATATACGCGCTACGCAAGAGGAGTTGCGCGATATGCAGATCGAAAACGACACAAGGGCGTTAAGGATCGAGCGGCTAGAAGAGAAAATTAACGAGTTCGCAAGCGTGCCGATCGCGACGGGCATAGACGCTTCAAAAGTGATAGCGCTCTACAACTCCGGATTTAACGCGAACGAGATCGCAAGAGAGTTGAAAATAAATCAAAGCGAAGTCGTTTTGACGCTTAGATTAAACAACCTAGAGCCGCGCTAAGCTAGACAAAAAGCGTATAAATATCGTTAATCGCGACGGCGCGTTTTTGCAAAACAAGATAGATTGTTGAAAAAAGGCGCGTATATGGGCGAAGCGTTTTTTCGCGGTAAGAAAAGCGGCGGCAAGCGTATCGCTAAAACGCTATAGGCAAACGATTGAAAACGAAACTAGCCGCCCGGCTTAACAGCGCCAAATCAATAGACTAACGACATTAGCGCTTATCGAAGCGGTTTGATTGTTTTAGCTAATCCCCCGCTAAGAGCGGGAGATTTGCGCAAGAATCGTTAGATCGTAACGACCGGTTTAATAAGGTCTTTTGGCTTATCTTTCATAAGCAACAAAGCCTCTTCTATATGCTCAAAGCCCTTAAACCTATGCGTAAGAAGCGGTTTAACGTCGAGCTTGCCGTATTTCATCAAACGCGCGAGGTATTCCATATTTTTCCTGCCGCCGGGCATAAGACCGCCTACAACCCTGATATGCCCCATTCCAAGCCCCCAGCCGACGCGCGGTATTTTAATATAGTCGCCGGTTCCAAGATAGTTGATGTTGGAGATAATACCGGCGGGGCGGATAATTTGCACGGCTTGTTCAAACGTATTGACGTCGCCGCCCGCGATAATAACTTTATCGACGCCTTCGCCGCCGACTTTATCCTTGATCTGTTCGACTATGTCGCCGTCTTTATAGTTGATAATGTCGGTCGCGCCGTATATTTTTGCGACTTCGATACACTTTGGACGCGAGCCGACCGCTAAAATCCGCGCCGCGCCGCGAAGATTTGAACCCGCTACCGCCATAAGCCCCACAGGTCCGATACCGATAACCGCGACGGTATCGCCGTATTCGATTTCGGCGTTATTCGCGCCGTGAAAACCGGTTGGCACCATATCGGACAACATCGTGCCTTCTTCGACGCTAATCTCCTTAGGCAAAAGCGCCATATTGCCGTCCGCCTCGTTTACGTGAAAAAACTCAGCCATCAAGCCGTCTTTGCTGTTGGAAAATTTCCAGCCGTTTAGCATGCCGTTTGAGTGCTGTGAAAATCCTCTCTGCGAAGCTACCGCCTGCCAATCGGGCGTAATGGCGGGTATGATTACCCTATCGCCGACCTTAAAGTCTTTTACTAACGAACCCGCTTCAACGACCTCTCCGACGCCTTCATGCCCTAGCACCAAATTGTGGCGATCTCCGATGGCGCCTTCCCAAACCGTATGAATATCCGACGTGCAAGGCGAAATGGCGAGCGGACGCACAATAGCGTCCAACGGTCCGGCGACAGGCCGCTCTTTCTCCACCCAACCGACCTTGTTAAGACCGAGCATCGCAAACCCTTTCATCTCTAACTCCTCAAAGTAAATTGCGGTCATAAACGGCGCGGGAGCAAGCGCGGAACGAAAACCCCAACGCTTTTTACGCGCGTTTATAACTGATTGTAAGAATAACATTTCACACATAAACGAGCGTAAAAAATTAAGCGATTTAATTAGTATTGAAACGTAAAAATAGCCGTTTTGATCGCGATCGAGATTGAAAAATGCTTTTGGCGACGCGAGGAGGCGAAGCGCGAAAACAAAGGAATTTTCGGCGATAACCAACGATGGTTTTGTCTTTGGACTTTGCGGCGGCGAACAAGGTTGAGTTACAATTTACGCAAAAAGGAGCGCGTTTGCGGGCTACAAACGAAGGAACAAAACGATACGCCTCAAGACATAAAAAACGCAAAGACGCCTATTCGATCGCCGAAGGATTGGCGATCAGCTCTATCGGCGTAGGCAGTTTTATGCCGGAGCCGTATTGGGAAGAGGCGTATAAGTTTAGCTACGAGGAGGCGGTATTTACCGCGATCGCAAACGGAATAAACCATATCGACACGGCGATCAACTATCGCTTTAGGCAGAGCGAGCGGGAGATTGGCGCGGCGATCAGGCGCGTTATAGACGACGGCGTAGCAAAACGCGACGAACTATTCGCGGCTACCAAAGCGGGGTTTTTGCCGCTAGATTACCCTTTTCCGCAAAATCCGTATGAGTGGATTGAAAAGGAGATTATCAAAACTAATTTAGCGACGCGAGAGGAGATTATATGCGATCAGCACTGCATAGCGCCAAAGTTTCTAGCCCAAAGCCTCGAGTGGTCGCTTGCCAATCTAGGATTAGAGGCGATCGACTGCCTCTATCTGCATAACCCTGAAACGCAACTTGGCTACGTAGATTACGCAACGCTACTAAAGCGGATTGAAGCGGCTTTCGCGCTGTTTGAGTCGCTGTGCGACGCGGGCAAGATCGGTTGTTACGGCGTAGCAAGCTGGAACGCCTTTTTATGGGAGGAAAATCACGCGGAATATATCCGTCTAAACGATCTTGTCAAAATCGCGCGCAAAATCAGAGGGGAAAAACACCGCTTCAGGTTTATTCAACTGCCCTTCAATCTTGCCAAACCGCACGCCTACAACTACGTCAATCAACCGCTTGACGACGGGCTTTATTACACGCCGATTCAAGCGGCGCAACGGCTGGGACTGCATACGATCGCAAGCTCGTCGCTACTTAGAATGGCGCTGTTTAAGCGCCCGTTTTCGCCAAAGGCGGCGGCGGCGCTTGGCGGCGGCTTTACCTCCGCCGTTCAATACGCTTTGCAGTTTGCTAGAAGCGCGCAAGGGGTGAAATCCGCTCTGTTTAGCTCTAAAAGCGTCGATCACGTGAAAGAGAACCTGCTTGTTTTAGAGGCAGAAAAAACCGCCGCAAAGGATTACAATGCGCTTTTTAGTTTATAAAGGAGTCGCGGGTGGCAAAAGTAATGCTAAGAGAGAAGGGCGAGACGATCTATTTTTACGTCGCCAAAAAAGATATGGAGGAGACGATCAAAACGATCGAGTTTAACGACGACGATAAGTTTGGCGGCAAGGTAACGCTTGGCAACGGCGAGGAGTGGTTTATCGACCCCGCGCCAAAAAAATTGCCCCGCGAGGTAAATGCAAAGCGCTTGAGCGAGTAGCGTAATTTACGCGCGATCGGCTCGGCGAATTTGGGCAGCGCCGTTGGGAGCGGTTTTGACGAACGAAGAACGATCGGCGGCGTTATTTATTATCGTCTTTTTAGCGCGCTCGTCGCCTTTGATCGGCAAGTCGGGCTGGTTTTCGTATGCGCCAGCGCGGCGTTATATACGTATGCGAGTCCAAACGCGAGACGCTTTTTTAAATGGCTAACGCGCAAGAAGTTTAGAAAAAGTCCGAACGCGCCGCAAGCGAGCGCCGATCTATCAAAAAAAACGTTGTCGTTTGGACTGATCAAATCGCGAGCCGTCGCTTGCGCGATTAAAGCGCCGCCGCGTTTGAGCTAAGAGATCGCAAAGTTTTAGCGCGGTTTATAGACGATTATAGCGCCGAAGTTGTTTTGGTTATATGCCCCGTCTTTGGTTAGCGGCGATTTGGCGGCTTGATCGACAAAACGCGTATGGCGGATAAATAGGTTTGCGCTTAGCTTTTTCGTAATACGGTAACTAATCGCCAGCGCGGTCGATATACCCGTTAACCCGCCGTTTGGCTCGTATGGATCGTAACGCGTTCTCGCCGCCTGCCTCGCGCTTACGCCGTAATAGGCTTGGTTGTATTTGCGATCGCCAAACTGCGCGGAAAGAGCGGGCGAGATCGTCCAATTATCGCCAAGCGCAAAGGGAAAACCGACGTTTATTCCGTATGTAGCCGAGCCGCTTGAAAAACCGCGAAAAAAACTCGCTCCCAAAACGACGCGCGGTCGCATAAGGCTAATTGACGCGCCGTAGGTCGCCTCCGCATCGACTACGCCCATGCCTTTTAGCGAGCCGTCGTCGTCGCGCCCGCCTCTATAACCGATCGTCGGCGATAAAATAACGCCGCCGCCAAGCGGCAGATCGGCGCCCGCGCCTCTAAGCGATAAAAACAGCGTTTTGTAGCGCAGATCGCCGTAAGGCAGCGCGAACCAGCGCGAACCTGAGCTTTTAGTAAAATACATCGTATTTATAACGCCAAAACCGATCGAATAACGAAAATCGGGTTGTTTGGTTTGATTGACGTCGGACGTAACGTTACCACCGTCGGCAAACGCGCTTAGGCAGAGCGATAGCGCAAAGAATAAGGCGATTACGGCGTTTTGCATGACGATCGCATTTTACACGAAAGGCTCTTCGCCTCTTGATTATCAAACGTCATTTTGTTATCCTTACGCGCCAAAAGGAGCAAAGATGAGCGAAATTCACGCGTTTTTCAGGCGCGAGGAGCGTTACGAGGGGTTGCAACTTATTTATGGGGGCGACGAAGCCTTGAAGCGAAAAATTCTCGAGGCGATAGAAGCGATCAAGCTAGAAAGCGATCTCGCTCCGGACGTAACCGAAAATTGCGACGCTAGAGAACCGGAAAAATGCGCGCTGTATCTTGAGTTCAACGACGATTACGATCGCGACGGCGGAGCGTTTTTTGAGAAACTTCTTGCGAAATTAGATATAAAAAAATGCGATTAGCTCTTTACAAATCCAAAAAAATAGTTAAAATACGCTGAAAATCGTATCACAGGGGGATGTAACGGATATGAACAGCAAGACGAGTTTGGATCGAGAACTCACCGTCTATCTTGAGAAGAAATACAGCAAAGTGTTCCTTTCGCCCGAAGAGGTCGAACGCGAAACGCTGGTCAATTCCAATATTGTTCCTAGTACTTCGGACAAGCAAAACACGTGGTTGTTGCGAGACGTGGTGGAGTTTCTTAACCGCCCGTTTTACCCAAAAGAGATTCGCCAAATGGGGCGCAGAGAGAAAAAAGCGTATGTGATTCGCGCCACTACCGAAACGCTTAACGCTTTGTGGAATAAAACGGCTACCGTAGTCGCCAACGCGACCGTCGTTTTAGAAGAAAACGTCGCTAATACCGCGCAAGAAGCCGCTTAAACCGCTCGCCGAGTTGCGCGGGGTCTAACAGGGCGCGAACGCGCCCGACCTCTTTGCTATAGGCTTCAAACCCCGCTTTTTCATGGTAAATCTCCAGCAGGTTGGTTAATCCCATCTCCAAAAGCGCCGTATTTTGATTTTTGATCTCGGCGACGCTAAATCCCGCGTCCGCAAACGCCTTTTTGATATGCCAAAACGGCGCGTCGGCAGTTAAATCCGTCCGCGCAAAATAGGGCGCTAACGTTTTTGGCTCGAAAATGGGAATCGTTTCGTGATTTGCGTAGATTCTCGCGGAAAAATCCCCTCTAGGCGCGATCGCCGCATAATCAAAGGTCATAAAAAAGGCGGCGGCAAAGCTGTTTTTCAGATTGGCGGCAAACGTTTCGTAACCCAAAAATAGCTCGCCGCGCTCGATACCTAACAGACGAGCGCGATTTAGCGTTTCATCGTCCGCCGCGCGCCAAACAACGCGCCCGTTATCGACGTAAGCCATTTTACCGCCGTCGATCAGGTCAAAAGGGAAAGCGTCGAACAGCTCGTTCGCATAGACAAACGCGGATTTAGCGCTTATTTGATCGACCGACGGCGCGATCGCTATAGCAACCGCGTCGCCAAAACTCGCCGTTAGATATTCGCGCTGCCTTGCTCGCAAAGCCCCGATTGGCTCCACGATCGCGAATTTCAAGCTCTTGATCAAGCTCGGCTCAAGCGTGTAAATAAATTGAATCACATCGGCGATCAGACGTCCGTCGTGCGCGCCAAACTCGACAATCGCCGCCTCGCTACTTAACTCTCCCGCCGCGATTTGACGCGTTATATAGTCGGCGATCGCGCCGCCAAAAAACGGCGTTACGCTAACGCTCGTATAAAAATCGCCCGCTTTGCCAAGCGATTTTGGCGTCGCGTAGTAGCCGTTTTCGCCGTAAAGCCACTCTCTGGCGTAGTCGCTAAAGCGGATCATTTAACCAAGCGGCAGGCGCTCTCAAACCGCGCGAAACCTTCGTTGATCTCCTCTTTGGTTACGGTTAGCGGCGGCAACAGCCGTATATGAGTTTCGCCCGCGCGCAACGCGAGCAGACGGTTTGCGTGCGCCGCGTCGATAATAGCGCCGCGCGTCTGCTCGTCCCTAGCGATCAGCGCTTTCATCAGCCCGATCCCCGTAACGCCGACGAAAAGATTCGGAAAGTTAAGCGCAATCGCGCGGCAGCGATCGCCAAAGTAGTCGATTGTCTTTTGCAACTCTCCGCTCGCTTGCAACCGCTCCAAAACGTCTAGCGTAACCAAAGCCGCTTTTGCGGCGAGAAAATTACCGCCAAAGGTCGAGCCGTGATCGCCGTATATAAAAACCTCTTTAAGCGTCGTAGCCGCCGCGCCGATCGGAACGCCGCCGCCAAGCCCCTTGGCAAGGGTAAAAATATCCGGTTCGACGCCGTAGATTTGCGAAGCCAAAAACTCGCCGCAACGATAAACGCCGCACTGAATCTCGTCGGCTATCAGCAGCAACCTATCTTTTTTTAGCCGCGCGGCGAGCTTTTTGATCTTCTCTTTGTTCATCGGGACTACGCCCCCCTCGCCCTGAACGATCTCGACCATTACGCCGATTGTTCGCCCGTCGATCAATTTAAGCGCGTCGTCTAGATCGTCCGCGTATGCAAACCCGTCGGGAAAGGGTCCAAAATGCTCGTGAAATTTATCCTGCGCGGTGGCTTTAAGCGCCGCGATCGTCCGTCCGTGAAAGGAGTTTTTGAGCGTGATAATTTTGTATCGCCCGCTCTTTTCGCCGTATTTTCGCGCGATCTTAATAGCGCACTCGTTCGCCTCCGCGCCGCTGTTGGCAAAAAACGTTCTCGTATTCATGCCGCTTAAGCGCGCAATCGTTTGCGCCAGCTCCGCTTGATTGCGGTTTAAGTAGAGATTAGAGCCGTGCAAAATCCTGCCCGCCTGCTCGGCGATCGCGCAAACCAAACGCGGGTTGTTATGCCCGATCGAATTAACGCCGATCCCGCTTGTGAAATCGATATAATCGTTTCGGTTCTCGTCGAACGCCCTCGCGTTTTGTCCGCGCTCAAAAGCAATCTGCCGCCTAGCGTAGGTGTGTAGCACATATTGATCGTCAAGCTCTTTCAGCGTCATTTGCTCTCCTTCGGTTTTAGCGTAATTAGCGCGATCTCGTTTGGCGCGAACATTCTAAACGGCGGTCCCCAGTAGCCTACTCCGCAACTTACGTATATTTTGCCGCGCTCGTCGCGATCGTATAGCCCCTTGACGTAGGGTTGCGCCAGCGCGACAAGCAGCGTGAAGGGAAAAACCTGCCCGCAGTGCGTATGCCCCGCAAACATCAGATCGAAGCTGTTTTGCTCAAATTCAAACGCCACTTTTGGTTGATGAACCAGCGCGATCGTAGGGCTTTCGCGCGGCACGTTTTCAAGCGCTTTTATTGGATCGGGCGTCATCGCGCCGATACGTTTGCCCGTCGGATCGTAGGTTCCCGCGATATAAAACTCTCCAAAATCGCCGCGCACAAGAACGGAATTGTTTCTGAGAACGACGACGCCAAGCTCTTCAAGCGTATCTAGCGCTTCATAGACGCTGTAAAAATATTCGTGATTGCCCGTCGCGAAAAATATGCCGTAACGGGTTTTAATCTCGGAGATAATCTTTAACGCCTCTTTTACGCGGCTTATCGGCGCGTCGATAAGATCGCCCGTGATTACTACTAAATCGGCGTTCAGATCGCTAACCTGCTTAGCGACGTTTGCGGCGAAACGCTCGTTTAGTAGATTGCCGTTGCCAAGATGCAGATCGGTCAAATGCGCGATCGTAACCTCTTTCGTTATGCCCGCGATCTCGACCTCCGCGCGGTTTATCTTGGGCGCGGTGAACGCCGAGAAAAACCCGTAGCATAGATAGCCGATCGTCGCGATCGGAATTAGGAGGCGGACGACGTTTTTATGACGCTCGTTTTTTAGCGCGCGGATAATCCAATCGCCGATCAATACCGCGATAAAAAAGACGAATATAACCGCTACCGACGCGGCGAAAATATCCTCCAGATAACCGCCGAAGTAGCCGCCGCGTCTTAGCGGCATATAGGTTACGCTCGCTATATAGAGCGCCGCCAAAAGAATATAGACGGCGATCTTCGCGCCGCGCGGGATCGGCAGTTTGCGCGCATAGCCTAGCGCTATGCCGATCGTCATCGCCAAAAACGTTACGCTTATTACGGTCATAAACATCGTCATTAACCCCTCCAGCCAAAGAGCGTAGCTAATCTTAATTAAACGCGATTAAAAAAAACTACGCAAAACGCGGCTTAGTATAGTTGATCAAACTTTAGAAAACGCGCTACGCGCCGCTAGTTGGCGCTCCAATATGTTAAGCCGTCCGCGCCGCTAAGGTTAAGACGGCTACTTAAAAACGTCGATCGCGTATCTTGAGATCGTCGGATAGCTAACGCTTACGAACAAAAAGGCGATCCTTCGCGCTATTTGCGATCCAATTAGCGCGGGGATTACTCTCGATTATTCGCGCCGTCGATACGTCGCTTGATCGACCCGCGCGTCGATCGGCGTTTCTTTGCGCCGCTTGCGATCAAAACCGAGCGCCGCTAATTATACGCTTGCGCGAACGTAGAGATAGCCGCGCTTACTATCTCTTCCGTAAAACCGCGACTAGTAGGCGTTTAGCGCCGGTTAGTTCGCCAACGCCGCCGCCGTATTTCGAGGGGATACCTTAGAGCGTTAAGAGCGCCCGTCGATAATTTTTTTCGCGTCCTCTTGCGTCTTTACGATATTGGCGCGAATCCACGAGGAGTCCATCCACTCGATCGGCGTTACGGCTACGCCTTGCACGCGGACTTCAAAGTGGGTGTGATCGCCGAAGGCAAATCCCGTAACGCCCGTAATCGCTATCTGCTTGCCTCTGTTTGCGCTCTCCCCTTGCGCCGTATAGAGCTTTACGCCGTGTCCATAAAGCGTGAATAGCCCAAGTCCGTGATGAACGATCGGCATATTTCCATATACGCCGTTATCCGCCGCGAACACCACTGCCCCGTCGTTTGAGGCGAATACCGCCGCCTCTTTTACGCTGGCTAGATCGATACCAAGATGGTATGAGTCGCTAACCTTTTTTTTATCCAGCGTATATACGCGCCGCTCGCCAAAACCCGCGACCAGTTTCGAGCGCGGCAGAGGGGCGAACGCGCCTATTTCGAAACTATCTATCGGCGGCAGCTTGCCCGGACTTGTGTATTGCTCGATTGTTTTAAGACTATTTTCTCTTAAAATTTCATTGACAAAAATAAAGCGATCAAGCGCCGTTAGATTCGCGTCGTTAGCGCGCGGGTTGTAGCGGAAGTTAAGATCGTCCGTTTTGCCCTCCAAAAAGTTTTTGCTTAACTCTATGGAGGACTCTTTGTAGCGCACCTCTTTTAGATATAGAGGAACGCGAACGCGGTTTTGGTTGCCAGCTAGATCGGTCGCGACGGCGTAGGCGGCGAAGTCGCGCTCGTTTATATCGCGGGCGATCAGCGCGGCGTAATATCGCGGTTTGTAGTATGGCGCGACGACGAAAGAGCGCCCGCTTTTCGTTACGATCTTAACCTCGTCGATATTACTATCATGCGCTTCAAAAATCACGAGAGCGCTGCCTCCGGAGGCGATAGAGTAAGAGTTGGTTACGATATTTACCACAGGCGCTTCGCGATCTATAGTCAGCTCGACCTCGATTCGCGTTTCGTTGCCGCTAAAAAAATTCCACAAACTGGCGTCTATAACCCAAGCGGTTAGCTTAGCGCGATCTTTTGGCAACGGCTTATCGGGCGGATATTCCGCCTCGATCTCCAGCGACGTCGCGTCGTTTGCCGCGCCTTCGGATAGGATAACCTCTTCGCCCTCGAACGTCAGCTTTACGCTATAGCTTTTAAGCGCGCGGTTGTCGGAAAAGCGGAGTTTCAGCGGCGCGTTTGGATTCCAATAGAGCGTCGCGGGCGGTTTAATTTCGGGCGCGTCGCGTTCAAATATCGGCGAAAACGCGATAAACAACGCGATCAGAGCCGCCAAAGCGCCCGCGATAGCGATCTTTGTTCGTTGGGCTTTTTTAGGGTTGTAATGTCTCATTATTCCCACCTTTCTACTCTGCAATTAACTTTCTGCGCGAGCGGATCAAGCGCTCCGATATAGGAGCGGTTTAGCATTCTAGCTTCGTTTGGCATTAAAGAGACGTTAAGTTTTTGGACGTATCTATTTGCCTCTTGATCGTTGGCGTAGTAGGCGACGCAGGCTATCTCTATTCTGCCGATAAATACGTCGGTGTGGTTTATTAGCTGAAAAGTGGCTAACAGCTCGCCGTTCTCTCCGCGAAACCAGCGTAAAAAGGCGTTTTCAAGCGCTTTTGGCGCGTCGTTATTCGGCGGCTTGATCGGATTGCTAAGCCCGCGCGAATATGTCCAGTATAAAACCGCGAAAAACGCGATCAGAAAACACGCGGCGAATACGAGCTTTTTGGATCGCTTAACGCGATCGAGTATTTGCGATATTGACGTCATCGCTCCTGTAGCAACCTTTCTATGCGTTCTCTAAGTTTGGCGCTCTCTTCCAGCGCGCTCTCGCCGCAATCTAGCTCTTTTAGCAGGCGCTCCTCGTCTTCGCCGACGCTTTTTAACGTCTTTTCAAGTTCGCTTAGGAGCGATCGCATATTCGCTAGTTCCGCTTTCAGTTCCTCTTTTTTCATCGCTTTGCTTTACGAAAGTCTATTTTTGTAATCCAAATAGCCAAATCGCTTAACGACGCGCGTTTCGCCGTTAAGATCGATCTTGACGATAGAGGGAAGCGGCGCGCCGTTGAACATATTATTTTTCACCATAGTATAGTGGATCATATCCTCAAAAATAAGCTGATCGCCGATTTTTAGCTCGCGATCAAAGCTGTAATCGCCCATAACGTCGCCCGCGAGACAGGTAGAGCCGCCAAGCCTATAGGCGTATTTTTTCTCGTTTGGCTTCCCCGCGCCGCGAACGTCGGGGCGATACGGCGCCTCTAAGCAGTCGGGCATATGCGCCGCCGCCGAAACGTCTAAGATCGCGATTTGCATATCGTTTTCAACTATATCTATTACGTTAGCCAACAAATAGCCGCATTGCCAGCCTACCGCCTCGCTTGGCTCTAAATATACTTGAACATTATAGCGATCGCCAAACGCTTTTATTAAATCTATCAATTTTTCAACGTCGTAATCGGCTCTGGTAATATGATGTCCGCCGCCCATATTTACCCACTTCGCGCGATCTAGGTATTTGCCAAAATGCTTCTCGAAATGAACCAGCGTTCTTTCCAAAGCGTCGCTGTTCTGTTCGCAATGGGTGTGAAAGTGTATGCCGTCGAGTTTATCTAAATAGTTTTCATCAAACTTTTCTGGCGTAACGCCTAAACGCGATCCTGCGACGCACGGATTATATATATCGGGTGTTACCTCGCTGTATTTTGGATTTACGCGAATGCCGATCTGTAGCTTTGGATTTGCGGCTTTAGCTTTCGCCTCGAACGCGGCGAGTTGATTAAACGAATTAAAGATCAGATGATCGCTTAGCGCGGCAATCTCTCCGATTGTATCGTCTGTGATGGCGGGGCAAAAAGTATGCGTCTCTTTATTCATCTCCTCTCTAGCGAGCTTCGCCTCGTAAAGCCCGCTAGCCGCCGCGCCCGCTAGATATTTTCCGACCAGCTTAAAGCTATCCCACAGCGCGTAACCTTTTAGCGCTACCAATATTTTCGCGCCGCTCTCCTTTTGGACGCGATCTAAAATCTCAAGGTTTTTTAAGAGCTTGCGCTCCTCTAAAATATATGCTGGAGCGGCGCTCATTTTTTCTTGTAAAACTTAACGATCTCGCCGATATAAAAGCGGTGGTAATCGCTATCGTATAGTTCGTCGATCGAGCGATCTAAAAAGTTTTTTGGATCGAAATCGTCGAAGTAGATTTTTTTGCACGCGATCGTTTCGCTCGCCTCCTCAAAACCGATCGCGCCCTCGCCGAAAACGATCGGCTGTATATTCGCTTTCGCGGCTTTGTCTATATCTCTGCCAGACTCGGAACCAAAAACTTTATGCACTCTCGCTTTTGTATCTTTGGCGAAAAACGACAGGGTAAAATAGGCGCTATTATCTATAAACGAGCGCGTAAATCGTTGAGGGCGAACAAAGCAGACGGCGACGGGTTTTTGCCACAGATAACCTATAAGCCCCCAAGAGGCGGTCATAGCGTTGTAGTTATCCGCGTTTGCGGCGGCGATCAGCGCCCAATCTTTTGATATTTTCTCTATCGCGCCGACGTCAAACTCTTTAATATCCGCTTCACGCCAAGCGCTTGACGGTTTGATCGCCGTTTTTTGTCTCATCTTACGCCTCCATCTCTACGATATTCCAAGGAAGCCCTTGTTTATTCAACTCGTCCATAAACAAATCGGGGTCGAAATTCTCCATATTCCATACGCCCGCTTTTTTCCATTTGCCCTCTAGTATCAATTTCGCGCCGATCATAGCTGGAACGCCCGTCGTATAACTTACCGCTTGCGTAAAAACCTCGCGGTAACACTCTTCGTGATCGCAGACGTTATATATGTAGATTTTACGCTTTTTGCCCTCTTTAACGCCCTCGAAAACGCAGCCGATATTGGTTTTGCCTTTAGTGCGCGCGCCAAGCGTCGCGGGATCGGGCAGCAGCGTTTTCAAAAACTCGATCGGAACGATTTGCGCGCCTTTATGCTCGATAGGTTTAATTCCCAGCATTCCTACGTTCTCCAAACATCTCATATGAGTTAAATAACTCTGCCCAAAGGTCATAAAAAATCGCGCGCGTTTTAGCCCCCTGATATTTTTAACCAGACTTTCAAGCTCCTCGTGATAGAGCAGGTAACTATCCTTTTTGCCGACTTGCGGATAATCCCACGCGATCTTAACGCTAAGCGGATCGGTCTCAATCCATTCGCCGTTTTCCCAGAAGCGTCCTTTTGCGCTCACCTCGCGCAGATTGATTTCGGGGTTGAAATTGGTGGCGAAAGGATAGCCGTGATCGCCCGCGTTGCAATCGAGAATATCGAGATAGTAAATTTCGTCAAAATAATGTTTCAGCGCATACGCCGAAAAGACGTTGGTAACGCCAGGATCAAACCCGCTCCCCAGCAACGCGGTAACGCCCGCGTTTTTGAACGAATCGTTTCGCGCCCACTGCTCCTTATACTCGAATTTCGCCAGATCGGGGCTTTCGTAGTTGGCGGTGTCCAGATAATCGACCTTCGCCTCGACGCAAGCGTCCATAATCGTCAAATCCTGATAGGGTAGCGCGATATTTAATACGATCTTCGCCCCGCTTGATCGTATCAGCGCGATCAGAGCCGCCTTGTCGTCCGCGTCGATCGCGGCGGTTTTGATCGCAACGCCCCATTTTTGCTCTATCTCGCCCGCGATCGCGTCGCATTTGGATTTTGTCCTGCTGGCAAGCGTGATTTCGCCAAACGTCGCGGCGTTTATCGCGCATTTGTGAGCGACCGCGCGCCCCACGCCGCCCGCGCCGATTATCAGGGTTTTGCTCATGCTTCGCTCCTTCAAATTATCGCGGATTTTAGCGAATATAAGCCAAAGCGCTATACTCTTAGCTTGCGTTTATTTCACACGGCGGGACAAATATGAGGCTTATTAGAGTTTTATCGATTTTTGCGACGGCGTTTTTATTGTTTGCTCCGTTCGCGATCGCCAAAACAAGCGTCGAAACGACGGCGCGTTATCCGTTCTACTTAGCTGAAAGGGGGGGCGCTAAGATATACATTCTAGGCTCCATGCACTTAGGCAAGCCGAAAGCGGCGCTAAGCGGCGAGATTATCGACGCGTTTAATAGATCGTCCAAGCTGGTGATGGAACTCTCTGTCAAGGATATGAGACGAGCGGACGAGGTTGTGAAAAAGTATATCTGTTTGGACGATTGTTTGCGCGGGCAAATATCCAAAAAAGCCTTCGAAACGCTTGAGCGGGACTATTCGGAACTATCCGGCTACATAGCGAAATTCCCCGCGTGGCTTGCCGCCACAATGCTTTCGACTATGGACTATATGCGCGAAGGCTTCTTCCCATACTGCGGGGTGGAATCTCTGCTGCTTAACGAGCGCGGCAAAATTCCCGTAATAGGTCTTGAAACCGCCGAAGAGCAGTTTGACGCTTTGGCGGCGCTTTCGATCAAGTCGCAAAAAGAGAGCCTAGAGGACTACCTGAACCTATCGGCGATCGAGCGGGCGAAGACCATCAACGATACGTATCAAGCCTATCTGATTGGCGACGCGGACGCTCTGTTCAAGTGGTATATGACCTACGACGAGCAAGAGCGTTTTTCGTTGTCGGCGACGGAGGAGTTTAATAAAAAACTTATATTCGATCGCAACAAACGGCTGACCGAACGTCTTTTGAAACAGGTCGATTACGAAAAACCGATCTTCGTTACGATCGGCGCGCTACATCTTGGCGGCGATAAAGGCGTTTTGGAGCTGCTACGCAAAGAGGGGTATAGAATCAAACGCCTATAGGTATTGGCGCTTTTATATATTCGCGCCTTGCGATCGCCGCTTGTTTGTGCGGCGCGTTTAGCGCTATCCGTTTCGCGCGATCTGCCGAACAACTTGCAATTCTCCTTTGTTTGCTCGGCGCTTTTAGCCGTTATCGACGCTAATATATAAAAAGCGACTTATAATTTCCCCTTGTTTGTTAAGCGCGTTTAGCGGCGCCCGGTAACCGACCAATTGAGCCCCGCGCCTCGCATTTTGGCTGCTTGACGCGTTTTAGCCTTGTTTGGCGCCGTAGCGGCGAGAAAATTGCCGCAAATCTAAAAGCGCCGATCGCCCCCGCTCAAATCAACGCATTCGGTCAGTTAGCGTCTCTGTTTTGCCGCCCGATCGCTAATTGTAATTGCGCGCTCGCGCGATCGGCGCTTCCATTTAGCCGTCTCGCCCGCGCGTTAGAGGTTTATTCGCTCTTAACCGCGCAAAATATCGGGGCTTTAGCCGTTCGTTTCGCGATTTCTAGCCCACAATTAGCGCTCCGTCTTTGCAGATCGCCGCCCAAAAACTACAATTCTTACAAGCGTAACCGCTGTTACGCCGCGCTTTGGAGCTTAATTTTATATTGGCGGCTTGACTTTTTTAGTTCGCGCGGTTATAATTGCGCCTTTTTAAGTGTAACATCGGTTACACTTTAGCATATCGTCTAATCAAGGAGCGGCAAAATGCAAAAGATGCTGCAGAGGCTAAATAGAGTCAAAACGCCATATATATGGGTTAATCCGCGAAATTGCGTCGCGTGCTGGAGGTGCATAGAGGTCTGCCCAAAACGGGTAATAGGCAAAAAAGCCTTTTTGTGGCATAGACACGTCTATATTAAAAACGCCGAAGATTGTATCGGTTGCAACAGGTGCGCCAAGGTCTGTTCGAAAGAGGTATTCAGTCAATCAATCCCAGATCTGTTCAAAAACGAGTCGCTAAAAAGAGGGATCGATCCCGCAATCCTTTTCGATAAGGAGCGCGCGGCGTGAATTACAGAGCTTTTATCTCTATTAGTATGTTTATTTTCGTCGTTATTCTTTTTACGACGGGACTAATTATAGAGGTTGCCGAAGAGTTAGTCGGCGAGGACGAGGCGATCCCGTCCTATCTCTATCTCATTATGAGTTTTCTCACGGCGGCGCATGTCTTTAGCGGCATATTTTTCACGGCGTTATCGGTGTTTCATATTATTAAGAATTGGAGCGCGCTAAAAAAATATCTAAAAGCCAAAAACGACAAGATCAACAAAGAGCGCTCGCTGGCGTTAGCGTGGATAGCGATTATCGCCGTTTTAGGGTTTATTGTCGCTCTTATCAAAGAGAGTTAAACCGTCTCGCTGAATCGCCCGATTTTTCTAACTATGCGCGATAAAACCGCCCGCCTAACGCGGCTAACCAAACTTGCGCCTTGCGTCGCGGCTTGGAGCGAATACAATATAGTCGTTCTCAGCCTATAGCGCCGCTCGTATCGAAAAACGCAACGCTATAGCGAGACAAAAAAGAGCCGTATTTACCTTCGATTATAAAGCGGTTTTCGTCCCACTCTTTGCGCGTGATTCCTAATAGATGCACGCCTACGCGCTTGCCGTCTTTAATAACGTTTTCTCGAATAAATCCCTCGTTTTGAAACAAAAATTTGGCGTGTAATCTTAACGTCGCGGCATTGCCGTCTATCACCTCGCAATTAAGCTTGTCTAATTTCAGACAATCAAAGCAGTAGTTAAGCGTGTGAAACTCGATAACCGCGCCAAACCCCCGACTCTGATACATTTCGTCTAAATACATTAGCATAAACGCCTTTTTATGCTTGTCGTCTATATTATTTACGCCCGTAACGCCGACAATCGCGCCGCTTTCTTCTTCGACTATGGCAAAAGTACGTTGCCGATCGTCGGTTTTCAGACGCTCTATCCATTGTATATGCTCGTCTTTACCGATTATATGATCCGAAAACATCCACTTTCGCACGGCGTATTGATTACGCATATCTAATATCTTTATCTGCGCCTCGAAACTTAGATCGGCGATCAAAATAAGTTTATAGCTTTTGCTCAAAAAATCTCTTTTTGCGCGTTTGGCGCCGCGCTAACGTTTTAGCGCCGTTTTGATCGTCGCGCCGATTTCGGCGGGAGATTTTACGACGATAACGCCGACTTTCTCCAGCGCTTCCATTTTCTCCCGCGCCGTCCCCGCGCCGCCGCTTACGATCGCGCCCGCGTGTCCCATTCGCTTGCCTTTGGGCGCGGTCTGCCCCGCTATAAACGCTACGACGGGTTTTTTCACGCCGCTTGCGATAAAACGCGCCGCTTGTATCTCCAGATCGCCGCCTATTTCGCCGATCAGCGCGATCGCCTTCGTTTCGTCGTCGGCTTCAAATAGTTTTAGCAGATCGATATACCCTAGCCCGATAATGGGATCGCCGCCAATCCCAACCGCCGTCGAAACGCCCAAGCCTACGTTTGCGATCTGGTTTGCCGCCTCGTAGGTAAGCGTGCCTGATTTGGATATTAGTCCCGTTGAACCGCGCTTAAACACATTGACGGGCATAATGCCGATCTTCGCCTCGTTTGGCGTGATAACGCCGGGGCAGTTTGGACCTATCAGCTTCGCGCCCTTTTTCACGACGAACGCTTTCGCTTTAACCATATCGCTTACGGGTATGCCTTCGGTGATCGCCACGATCAGTTTTATCCCCGCGTCGGCGGCTTCCATAATCGAGTCGGCGGCGTAAGCGCTCGGCACAAAGATCAGGCTTGTATCCGCGTCGGTTTCGCGTTTAGCGTCGCTTACCGAGTTGAAAACGGGGCGATCAAGGTGGATCGAGCCGCCCTTGCGCGGCGTAACGCCGCCTACGATATTAGTCCCGTAGGCTATACACTGCTCGCCGTGAAAAGAGCCCTCTTTGCCCGTAAAACCCTGAATAATCACTCGCGAGCTTCTATCGACCAAAATAGACATCAGTTTCCTTTCGCCAGCTCTACGGCTTTTTTAGCGCCGTCTGAAAGTTCGTCGGCTGCGATCACGTTGCGCATATTCGCCTTTTTCAAAATCGTTTTCGCCAGATCGGCGTTCGTGCCGTCGAGACGGACGACTATGGGAACCGTCGCGTCGATCTGCTTTGCCGCCTCAAGAATGCCGTTCGCCACGCGATCGCAGCGCACGATCCCGCCAAAGATATTGATAAATATCGATTTCACGCTTGGATCGCGCAGGATAATCTCAAAACCTTTCGCCACCGTTTCAGCGGACGCGCCGCCGCCCACGTCAAGAAAGTTCGCGGGCGATCCGCCCTCGTGCTTAACGATGTCCATCGTAGCCATCGCAAGCCCCGCGCCATTGACCATACAGCCTACGTTTCCGTCTAGTTTCACATAGCTTAGGTTGTATCGCGCCGCCTCGATCTCGCTAGGCTCCTCCTCGTTTGGATCGCGCAAAGCCGCGATTTCAGGGCGGCGAAAGAGCGCGTTGTCGTCGAAACTCATCTTAGCGTCAAGCGCGATAAAATTTCCTTCGCTAGTTAATGCCAGCGGGTTGATCTCGATAAGGTTAGCGTCCGTCGCCTCGTAGCAGGCAAACAGCGCCTTAGCAAGCGATATAAAGCCGCTTTGCGTCTCGTTTGGCAGATTTAACGCGAAGGCAAGAGAGCGGGCGTGGAAGCTCTGAAAGCTAGTCGCTGGATCGACGGCGACGCGGACGATTTTTTCGGGCGCCTCGCGCGCGATCTGCTCTATCTCCATGCCGCCCTCCGAGGAAGCTATAAAAACGGGCGATTCCAACGCGCGATCTAGCGCGATCGCAAGGTAGAACTCCTTTTTAATATCAGCGCCGCTCTCGATATAAAGCCGTTTCACGACCTTGCCCTCCGCGCCCGTTTGACGGGTTATCAACCGCGATCCCAACATCTGCGCGGCGATCGCCTCTACCTCCTCGAGCGAGCGCGCCAGCTTTACGCCGCCCGCTTTGCCGCGTCCGCCCGCGTGAATTTGCGCCTTGACGACCCACAAAGAACCGCCGACGGTTTCCGCCGCCGCTCTCGCTTCGCTTGGAGTTTGCGCCTCGCCGCCCTCCAATACCGCCGCGCCGTAACGACGCAAAATAGCCTTCGCCTGATACTCGTGTATGTTCAAAATTGATCCCTAACTTGTGGCAAAAATTGCGTAATTATACCGATCGAAGCCTATTTCGCCGCAAGCGATCGATTAAAGGTCGGATAGCGGCGGTTCGCAAAAAGGGGCGCTATCGGCAAAGTTGGCGACACTAAAGCGGCAAGAGATTTTCTTGCTTCATCAACCAAAAAGTTCCGCGTCTTTTTGCGATCGCCTCCTCTTTCGCGGTTTTACGATCGCCCAATACTTTATAAACGCCGCCGCGATAGTTTGGGTTTAATTTAGTAGTCGCGCGGGCATAATCGGCGATCGCCTTTCAAAATCGCCTAAAACGCGATCGGATCGGCTCGCGTTCGGCTAGGGTTGAGCTTAATCGCGGCTTGCGATCGCTTTTTCGCGATGTTTTATCCAGCGATAGATAGCAGCGCGGTTGTAATGCGCTTTAGCGTCGTTTTGATCTTACGATCCGTTTGAGTTTGTCATCGCGGCGGGATCGATAAGGCGGTCAAACTCCGCTTCGTCGATAAAACCTAAAGCGATCGCCGCCTCTTTGAGCGTCGTTCCCTCTTTATGCGCCTTTTTCGCGATCGCGGCGGCTTTATCATAGCCGATTACGGGCGCGAGCGCGGTTACAAGCATTAACGAATTGTTAAGGTGGCGCGAGATCGTTTCGACATTCGCTTTTATCCCAATCGCGCAGTTGCGATTAAAACTATTCGCGCCGTCGCTTAGCAGTCTAACCGATTGCAAAAAATTGTAGATAATAACGGGCTTAAACACATTCAGTTCAAACGCGCCTTGACTATTCGCAAAACCTATCGCCGCGTCGTTTCCCATAACCTGAACGGCGATCATGGTCAGCGCTTCGGCTTGCGTAGGATTAACTTTGCCCGGCATAATCGAGCTACCCGCCTCGTTTTCAGGAATGCTAAGCTCGCCCAAACCGCAACGAGGACCGGATGCAAGCAGGCGAATATCGTTCGCAATCTTCATCAAATTCCCCGCGAGCGCCTTTAACGCGCCGTGCAAAAAGGCAAGCGCGTCGTGGCTAGTGAGCGCGTGAAAGGCGTTTGACGCGGGAGTAAATCGCTCGTTTAGCGCCTTGTTTAACTCGTCGCACACGGCTTGCGCGAAGCCCGTCGGCGCGTTTAGCCCCGTGCCGACCGCCGTCGCGCCGATCGCAAGCTCCCTCGCAAAATCGAGCGCCGCCTTGATCTGCCTATGCGAAGCGTCGAGCATAGCCGCGTAGCCCGAAAACTCCTGCCCCAGCGTAAGCGGCGTCGCGTCCTGTAGATGAGTGCGCCCGATTTTGACAATCGCCGCAAACTCGCGCGATTTCGCCTCCAGCGTCGAGCGCAAAGCCAAAATCGCGGGCGTTAAACGGCTCTCTATCTCCAAAACGGCTGCAATATGCATTGCCGAAGGAAAAACGTCGTTCGAGCTTTGGCTCATATTGACCTGATCGTTTGGGTGAATCTTGCCCCCCAGCTTCGCGCCCACTATAGAGGCGATCACCTCGTTTAGGTTCATATTGGTTTGCGTCCCGCTACCCGTCTGCCAGACGCTCAGCGCAAACTCGTCGTTATGCCTGTCGGATAAAATCTCGTCGCACGCGGCGGCGATCGCCTCGCTCGTCCTCTTGTCGATCTTGCCAAAGCGCAAATTGGCGTTTGCCGCCGCCTTTTTAAGAAGCGCGAGCGCCTCTATCAGCGGCTTTGGCATACGCTCTACGCCTATCTGAAAGTTCTCCAAACTCCTCTGCGTCTGCGCGCCCCAAAGCCGATCGGCGGCTACCTTTATCTCGCCGAAAGCGTCTTTTTCCACGCGATAGCCGCTAGACACAGAAACCTCTCTCCTTAAGTTTGTCGATCGACGCGCCGACAGATTGCACGGATCGCTTAAACTCCGCTTTCTCGTTATCGTTCAACGTTACCTCGATCACCTTCTCGACGCCGCTTGCGCCAAGCACGATCGGCGCGCCCGTAACTACGTCGTTATAGCCGTATTCGCCCTCCAATAGCACGGCGCACGGATATATCTGCTTCGCGTCGCGCAAGATAGCCTCGCACATCATCGACGTAGCGAGCGCGGGCGCGTAATACGCCGACCCGCTCTTGAGATAGCCCACAATTTCCGCGCCCGCGTTTTTCGTGTGAGCGACAATCTCCTCTATATCCTCGCGGCTTAGCAGATCGGTGATCGGCACGCCCGCGACGGTGGAGTAGCGATGAAGCGGGACCATATTATCGCCGTGTCCCCCAAGCACGGTTGCGCGAATCTGCCCCGATCCGTAGCCTAGTTTTTCGTAGATAAAGCTCGCCATTCTGCCGGAGTCCAAAAGCCCCGCCATTCCAATAACTTGACGCTTATTAAAGCCCGTCTCTTTAAGCGCGACATAGGTCATCGCGTCAAGCGGATTTGTGATCATAATCACAAACGAATTAGCGCAATACTCCCTCGCTTGCTCGCAAATACCCCGCACCGCCTCGGCGTTGATAAACAACAGATCGTCGCGGCTCATACCGGGCTTTCTCGCCGCGCCCGCCGCGACAATCACAATATCGCTCCCCTCTATATCGCTATAACCCTCCGCGACGCGCACAATCGTGTGAGCGCGAATAACCGCGGCGGCTTGAGACATATCCAGCGCTTTGCCCCACGCGACGTCGGGTTTAGAATCCAGCAGAATAATCTCATGCACAATCCCTTGCGTGGCGAGCGAATAGGCGACCGTCGATCCCACGTTGCCCGCCCCAATAATAGATATTTTCTTACCGCCCATCGATCGTCGCTCCCGCATAAAACTTTAAGTGATGCTTAGGATTATGACACAACGGCGATTAGAGGGTCGATTGCGGCTTTCGACCCGTTTTTGAGCGCGCGCCTTATCAAAGCGTCGCCCGCGCGGCGCCGATCGCGTTTAGCGCGGCTCTTGATCGCTTTCGCCTATAAAACATCATCGCCCCGCTTAACCCAAAAAAGCCCATAGTTAACGACGATACGCGCCCTGTGGTAAGAAGCGAAATTAAAGAGGTTGAAGCCGCGCTTGACGCGAAGATCGACAAAGTCGAACTTTCGCTAAGCGGCAAGATCGATACGCTAAGAGCCGAAATGACAAGCCTTAAATGGATACTTGGCGTTCTTACCGCCGCGGTCTTTTCGCTTGTGGCGAAGGCGTTTCTGTTCTCATAATCTTCGCTTCTTAATAAATCCCGAACACGGCGTTGTTTTTTGAGCGCCAATTGATGGATTTTTGTGGTTTCTAGTCTCGCGTAAAGGAAAGCAACGACTGTCGCTAAGAGCGTCCGCGTTCTAGCGAACTTAAACGCCGATTATAGATACCCGAGTCCAAGCGCGGATCGCAAAGCGTGAATCGTTTCGATCTCGCCTGCGCTGGTTACTTTGTCCGACTGAACGCATTTGAGCGCCCAATCGATAATCCGCCGTTTTGTCCCTTCGTCCGCCTGTTGAATGGCGTTATAGGCGCGATCGAGCGTTTGATTTAGTATTCTCTCGGAAGGGATATACGCTAAAACGTTGGATATTTCGCTGATTTTTTCAAACGCTTCTTGGGCTTTGCCGTCGTCTTGGTATTGATCGTAAATAGTCGCCGAAAGCGCGATCGAAGTCTCGGTCGCGATCGAAGCTATATCGAAATAGGCGATCTTTGGCTCTTGGCGCAAACCAAAGGCAATATCCAAAGGATAAAATACGAGATATTTCAGATTAAACTCGAACAAAGAGAGCTTGCCGTCCTCCTCGATCAAAAGTTCGGCGCCCTCTCTAAAGCGAATATACTGATCGAAAGTTAGGCTTTTTAGCGCGTTGGCGCAAAGAAAAATTAAATGAACTAT
>JAIRNH010000035.1 GCA_031258155.1 Helicobacteraceae bacterium
AGGGAGTGAAAGCCGCCGACAGATATAGCGACAATGGTTTTAGCGCTTAAACTTGTAACCTCTGTAAAGGTATGGCGATTAGTTTCATGATCGCTATCGCCTAAACCAAGCTGACCAAATCTGTTAGAACCAGCGACATAAACCTTGCCGTCCTTTGATAACGCGAGCGAGTGACGAGCGCCAACGGATAAGGCGATAATGTTTTTGTCGCTTAAATTGGCAACTTCGGTAAAAGTATCGCGATTGTCGTTGTCGCCCAAACCAAGCTGACCATATTTGTTATCCCCCGTAGCGTAAATCTTTCCGTCCTTTGATAACGCGAGCGAGTGATGAGCGCCAACGGATAAGGCGATAATGTTTTTGTCGCTTAAATTGGCAACTTCGGTAAAGACTTTGCGGTCGGTTTTATCGCCTAAACCAAGCTGACCTTTATTATTAAATCCAGTAGCATAAACCTTACCGTCTTTTGATAGCGCGAGAGAGCGAAGATCGCCAGCGGCGATAGCTTTGAATTTAATTTCGCGGTTATCGCTTCCTTTGTCGTCCGAACCTTCGCTATAGGCGTTCAGAGCAAACGCAACAAGCGCGATCGTTAATAGTTTAGTAGAGATAGGAAATAGTTTTTTAAGCGGCGCTAAAGCCGCCAGCTTGCTATCAATTTCGCTGTTCGTCGGCGCTTGGTTTGATAATCCGTGATCGCCAATTGATTTAGTTCTGATTAAACGAATATTTTGCAAAAACGACAATAACACGGCAAACTCCTTCTATGTCGCGGGATAAATATGGATAATAGCCGTCTCCAACTTAAAGCGTTTAGCGAATGTTGGTTTCCGTTAAAAATATCGTTTCAACGCGCGCCTACCGCGCATTAAAACGTTGGCGGCGATTGGCTCGTTGTTTGGCGGTTTTGTCGCGCTCCTTGCGAGCGCGCGGATTTAAGTATCCGCGGTTATCTATGCGATCCGATCAAGGATCGCGGCGTTCTTACGCGATCGCGATCAAAGGCGGCGACGCGATCCCCCGCGATTTTTATATCGATTAACCGCGCGGTAATCAGCGCTACGCTTGCCGATTGAGATCGAAAATATCGACGATAGCGCCAAAGCGGATAACGACGAAATAAGGCGCGCGTATGTCGTTACGGCGCGACGCTTTTTTCGCAAACCTGCGCTGCTGGTTTCCCTTTAAATGTTGCCGAACTTCATTTTCTGAGCCGCCGCAGTTAAACTAGACCTATGCGCGCTAAGCGCCAATAGCGCGTCGGCGTAAAATGTAGATTGATAACGCGGCTTAACTTGCGTGCGCTAAGCGCCAATAGCGTTTGTCTCGCGGCTAGATACGCGCGAACGCTTTTAATTGTCCTGTTTCGCGTTCGCCGATACGCGACGAGTTTTCGCGATCTTTTGCCGGCAGATCAAGCCGTCGCTTAACGAAACTTACGTTTGATTGGTGGAGCCGAGGGGAATCGAACCCCTGTCCGAAAGAGCTAAACCTTAGGCTTCTACATGTTTAGAACCCGTTGATTGTCTTTGTCTTTTGAAGCGCCAACGGGGCAAACCCTCCAAAAAACGCAGGCTAATCTCGACGCAAGTTTGCCAAAGCTCGCCTCAAAGCCGCTAATGTTGAAGGCGTCCTAAATCTCGCGGCGAAACTTAAGAGCCTGTCCATTACGCCGCTAAAGCGTAAGCGGGACGATAATTCGCGTTGTTTGCGTTTATGTTTGCGGGTAGTTTTACGGCTGTTCCCACGCCGACATGCCGCCTAAAACCATACTCTCCCGTCGAAGCCAAGTCAGCCCCAAAGAGAAGGGCGTAATCCTAGCGCGTTCCGACGCGTTTGTCAAGCCTTAAGCGCGTCAAAACATCCAAAATTCGCCGTAAAACGACGCTAACTTCTTTGCGCTTCCAAAAAATCTTGGGGTCGTTTTAGCTGCGGCGCGGCGATCTAAGGGTTTAACAAACAGATCCGCGCCGAACCGGTTGGCGCTCGTTTCCTTCTCTTGGCGCTTGCCCAAGCGCAAAGTTCTTATATATCTTTTATAGCGCTATATATTTTATTTTTGCGTTTTTTCTTCGCGCCGCGCGAAGCCGTTTTGCGATTTTACGGGCGTTTAGTTTTCCAAAATGGTCATAATTATTCAAATTGTCTAAAATATTTATGGACAAATTGGTTGCAATTAACCATATCGTAAAATACAAGCAAGGGGACAATGAAATCCTTGCGGATCAAGACGACGCTTGTTCCGCTTGGCGTTATTTCGGCGGCGCAAACGTCGCGCGTACGTTCGAGCGGCGCTATGTTTTTTTCGGAACCTAGCGCTTTGCGCCCAAGTCGGGAGCGGCTTTGATTACCAACTTAAGCGAAAGCTATGCGCCGCTTTGGATTTGGATCTCCGCAAGTAACGCCAAGCGGCGCATATATTGAAGGCGGGCGCGAGACGATAAACAGTTCGTATGCTTTCGCGGCGATTTCGTCGCTAGCGGGGGACGACAATGCGTCGGCTCGCGCGCATTCGGCGGTAGTTGTGAATTTACGCCAAACGGCGGCTCGGACGTTAAGCGCCGCCCGCAAAATCATTAAAGACGGCGGCGCGGCGAAAGACGAAAGTATGCCGCTGGACAAGCGTTCGCTTCGCGATTAAGCGCTCTTAAAGAGAGTAAAGGGTCATAGTTTCGGCTTCGCGCTTGCGCGCGTTTTTGGCGATCCGATCGGTTTTGGCGCGGACGGCGGCGTTTTGCGAGCGAGCGCCAAATTTTGGAACGCCCGTTGCTTTTGACGGCTTAATAGTTAAAAAAGGAGCCAAAAGCGATGAGTAAGTTTGCCATACGGGCTTTGATAGGCGCGTTCGCCGTAGCGGCGATTGCGGCGGAGCCGGAATATGTCGTGGAAGAGGTAGTTTACGAGCCGTCGGCGACGCAACAGACCGCGCAGCAACAGCCTCTGCCTCGAATCGACGATACGGAAGAGTATCTGATCCCCAATTCGCCGATTTTGCAACCAACCAATATCATCACCGTTAGGGCAATCGGCTTAGGCGTAGCGCCGGAAAGCACAATTTCGCCCGCGCAGGCTCTGGTGTTGGCTAAGAGGGCGGCGATTCTCGACGGCTACAGACAGATTGGCGAAAAGATGTATGGGATCAAAATCAACGCCACGGACACGCTTAAAGACGCGGTGGCTCAAAACTCTACGGTGAGATCGCAAATGTACGCGATTATTCGCAACGCCGAGATTCTAGAAACCGTATTCAAAGACGGGCTTTGCCAAGTTGAAATGGAGGTTAAGCTAGACGGACGTAGGTGGTATCGCGTTTTGTCCGGCTTTTAAGATCGGCATAACCGCTCTCGTCGCTTTAACGTCGCAAGCAAACTTAAATATAAAACGTAGCGCCGCCGCGCGATTGACGAGCGGCGCGGCGTTTTTACGCGAAAACAAATAGCTTCGCAAACGCAAGCCTTCCGATTCAAAACGCGTCGCAATCGCTTTGCGTTCGCCGTCCTTTTGGCTATAATCGCGCCCAAAGCGCAATCGGCGCTAGATTTTGGCAAAGCGGGGCGATTTTACGTATGAAAATTTTAGTTACGGGAACGGCGGGTTTTATAGGTTTTCACGCGGCTTTACGCCTGCTTGATCGAGGCGATACGGTTATCGGACTTGACAATATCAACGACTATTACGATCCGCGCCTCAAATACGGACGTTTAGCCGTTAGCGGCATAGAGCAAAGCGCGATCGAATACGGCAGACTCGCGCAAAGTAAAAAATATGAAAATTACCGCTTTATTAAACTCGATCTAACCGACAAAGACGGGATCGACAAACTTTTCGCGAGAGAGAAATTTGATCGCGTCTGTCATTTGGCGGCGCAAGCCGGCGTGCGCTATAGCCTGACAAACCCGCAAGCCTACGTTTCCGCGAACATTGAAGGAACGCTAAATATATTGGAATCTTGCCGTTTTAATCCGATCGAGCATCTAGCTTACGCCTCTAGCAGTTCGGTTTACGGACTAAACAAGGCTATGCCGTTTAACGCCTCTAGCCCCGCCGATCACCAAATCAGTCTTTACGCCGCCAGCAAAAAAAGTTGCGAGGCGATGGCGCACGTCTATTCTCATCTTTTTGGCGTTAAAGCGACGGGGCTACGGTTTTTCACGGTTTACGGACCGTGGGGGCGACCGGATATGGCGCTGTTTATTTTTGTTAAGTCGATTTTGGAAGACAAGCCGATCGACGTTTTTAATAACGGCGATATGAAACGCGATTTTACCTATATCGACGATATTGTAGAGGGGGTTGTTCGCGTGATCGATACGCCAGCCGCGATCGATCCGAGTTTTGATCCTATCAATCCGGACTGCGCAACCTCTTGCGCTCCTCACAGAATCTACAACATAGGGCGCGGATCGCCCGCCTCTTTAATCGATTTTATAGAAGCGATTGAAAACGCGCTCGGCAAAAAGGCGATCAAAAATTATATGCCTATGCAAGCCGGCGACGTTCCCGCGACCTTTGCGGATACGACCGCTCTGGAACGCGACCTAGATTATAAACCGAGCGTTTTGATACAAAGCGGCGTCGATCGCTTTGTCAAATGGTATCGAGAGTTTTACGAGGTTTGACGAGATTGCGGCAAAACGTGATCGCGCGGCGGCGCGGATTTGTTTAGGCTTAACGCGCGCGATCGCGGCTTATTAAAGCCTATAGCCACGCCGTAAGACGATAGGTCGATGTCGCTCGAAGGCGAACAAAGCGCTTGATTACTCGCCGTTTGGACGTTCCAATATATCCTCTTTGATGTGATAAAATAAATTAGGATGTTCTTTGCGAATTCGTTCTATAAGCCGTTCAATATCCACTTCCAAAATGCGCGAATCGCGATTTTTCGCGAGTCTGCCCTCAAGCTCGCCGATAGCCACCGCCCATACGTCGCCAAAATCTACGGGTAGATTGCGCCATATCGCCTTTTCCAGCTTTAGGCTAAAGTTTTCGCTGGAGACGCCGTGCAGCGATTGCATAAACCGCAAAAACGACTCTATATTTGTAAGCGCGTGTATCTTTCCGCTCTCGTCAACAATAAACCACGGTTTATTCGGACTCCATTCGCCGCTTATAAGTTCGAGCGTTTTTTTGTTCGGATCGTCGGTGTCCCTAAGCCTAAGAACCGTTCTGCCGCCTTGCGCGAGATCGAGCGACTGCGCGATCTCGTCAATCTGCTTTTGCACCGCCTTAGCGAGCGTCGGCTCCTTCATAACGTTCCTTTCTAACCTATTTGCTAAAATAATGCCAAACAAGGGCTGAAAGCATTATGGAACGTATCGTAGAGATTGAAAAGATCGCGTTTGACAGCGCGGAAGACGCTAGTCTGCGTCCAAGCGGGTGGGACGACTATATCGGGCAAAAAACGATTAAAAATAATCTGCGCGTTTTTATCGACGCGGCGAAAAAACGCAAGGAACCGATTGATCATACTCTGTTTTTTGGACCTCCCGGACTTGGCAAAACTACGTTAGCGTATCTCATCGCCCGCGAAATGGGCGCCAATATCAAGACGACCGCGGGTCCGATGATAGAAAAAAGCGGCGATCTGGCGGCGATACTGACCAATCTAAGCGAGGGCGATATTCTTTTTATCGACGAAATCCACCGCCTTAGCCATACGATCGAGGAGACGCTTTATCCCGCTATGGAGGATTACCGCCTAGACATCATTATAGGAAGCGGACCAGCCGCGCAAACGGTGAAAATCGATCTGCCGCGTTTTACGCTAATCGGCGCGACGACAAGAGCGGGCATGATCAGCGCCCCCTTGCGCGATCGTTTTGGCGCGCACTTTAGAATGCAGTTTTACAACGCGCTCGAGCTTGCGCAGATCGTCGTTCGCGCGGCAAACAAACTGGGCAAGCCGATTGAAAAAAACGCCGCGGAGGAGATAGCGCGCCGCAGTCGCGGAACGCCGAGAATCGCGCTTCGTTTATTGCGCCGCGTGCGCGATTACGCGGAAGTAGAGGGCGAAACGACGATCGCTCTTAACCGCGCTAAAACCGCGCTGGACGCTTTGGGGGTAAACGAATACGGCTTCGACGAGCTCGATTTGCGCCTGCTGGCGTTATTGGTCGAGGCGCGAGGCAGGGCGATCGGATTAAGCTCTCTTGGCGCGGCGCTAAGCGAGGACGGAGCTACGATCGAAGAGATGATCGAGCCGTATCTGCTGGCAAACGGCTATCTGGAGCGCACGGCAAAAGGGCGCGTAGCCACAATCAAAAGCTACGAGGCGCTAAAACTCTCCGCGCCAACCCAAGCGGCGCTTTTTTGAGCGCCGCTTAATCCAAACGAACGCTCGTCGTTTCTACGGCGCTGTAAATATGGCGATCCAAAAATCGCGCTAGCTCGGCAAACCCTAGTTTAGCCTCGTTCGCTGCGAGCGGCGCAAACGGCGACAAACTAAAAACCGCGATAAGAAAACCGCGCGAGCCGCGATCGGAGACGGTCGCTCGCGCCTCGACGCGGATCGTTTGATTCGCGTCGATTCGCGTCTTCTTTAGCGCGTATTCGCCAAACTCGTTCATATAAATCAACTTCAAATACCCGCTTTCGTCGGAGACGATCGCCGCCTCGCCGTTAGCGTTTAACGATAGTTTCAGAGCAAGATTCTGGCTAATGTCAAAAAGCTGCGTCAGATCGGGTTGATTCCACGCGATCGACCTGTTTTCGTCGCCAATCGCGTAGCGATCGCCCTCTTGGACAATAGAAAAATCAACGGTATAGCCCGCCGCTTTGTTAAGCGCTTTGGCGAAAGGCGATCGGAAAATAAACCCGTCGTCGTTCGCGCGACGTTTGGGCGTTTTTATTTTCTCTAAAAAACGAATCTCGATCGGACGGCGATCTAGCCTAGCCGCGGCGAAATATCCTTGCCCTTGGCGCTCTAGCCTTATAATCTCCGCCCCCGTTAATTCGGCGCTCGTTTCGCGGTTTAAAACGCGCTCGGCGTTTTTCATAACCGTCCCTTTGACCTTGATTTCCGATACCTCGACGACGGCTATTTGATCGCCAATATCCTTAATCGCGAAGCGGCGCGCCTCCTCCGGCGACGTATCCGCGCCGTAACCGATCGCTTCGTATGGTTTTGCGCTCAGTTTGTTATACCAAGCGGGATTGGCTAACGCCGCGATCGTCAAAAGCGTAAAAATAACGGCTGTTTTCATAGGAGGCATTTTACAACGTTTCTCTGTTTTTTCGCCGAAAAACGCGGGGAAGGATTGCTTGGACGCAACCGTTTCCTGCGATATTTAAGCGGTTGCTGGATAGACTTGCGCGTCTTTATTAAACTTTTTAATAGGAGTAACTATTGAAACCAACCTATAATCCGTCTAAACGAAAGCGGGCGAATACGCATGGTTTTAGAGTTCGCATGGCGACGAAAAGCGGCAGACTTTTAATCAACCGTAGGAGAGCGAAGGGTCGCAAACGGCTAGGCGCGTAGCTAAAAATCGCGATGGTTTTTACGCGCATGAAAAATCCGCGGGCTTTTAACGCTCTATTCAAGCAAGGCAGAAGTTTTCACGCCGAAGCGTTTGTCTGTTTTTTTCAAAACGCCGACGACGCCGAAGCGGGTTTCGTGGCTTCAAAAAAAGTAGGCAACGCCGTAAAGCGCAACTACGCCCGTCGTCGCCTCCGCGAAATTTTTCGCGCCGAAACGGACGTCCTGCCAAAAGGTCGTTACGCGCTTGTCGCGAAAAAACCTATAGCGGCGATCCGCTTCGGCGCGTTGCAAGAGCAGTTTAGCCGCGTCGTCAGACAGATTTCACGCAAAAACGAATAAAGGTTTAACTCTTGTTAGAAAAATTAAGTCCTACCGCGCGAATGCTTATATTTGTGGCGATCGCGTTCGCGTTTATGTCTCTATACGAGCGGTATTTTATACAGCCGCAGTCGGTCGCGGCGCGCCAAAACGCGCAAAATACGCAAATCGGCGACGCGAACGACGCGCCAAACATATCGACGACCGAGGAGGAGGCGCAAGAGGCGCCCGTTTCCGCGCAACCGAGCGATCGCGCGCTGGTCAAAGTAACTACCGCGATCGGCGAACTTATGATCGACGAGCTTGGCAGAGTCTCGCAGGCGACGCTAAGCGGCAGCGTTTTTAAGGGCGCCGACAGCGAACAAACCGCCCTGTTTAACCCGAAAAACACGCGCCCGCTTGAAATTCGTTTTTCTGATCGCGCCGTCAACGAGGAGGCTTTTAAAACGAGTTATTCCGCCTCGTCGAGCGCGATCGACGCGAGCGCGAGCGCGGCGGAATTGAATCTCACGCAACGTTTAAGCGATATAACGATCGTTAAGGCGCTAACGTTTTATCCCGACGGGCGCTACGATCTAAACGTCAAACTAAGCCGCGCGGCGGAATACTTTATCACGACCGGTTCTCGCCCCGACGCGGCGAGCGATCCGATGACCGTGCAAGGCGCGCTTGTCCATACGCAAAACGACACGGTCGAAACGATCGAAGACGGCGAAGCGACGGGCGCTCAAAGTTTTAGCGGCGCGAGAATGGTCAGCTCGTTTGATCGCTACTACGCGAGCCTGTTTTACAACTACGAAAACGGATTTGATGTAGCGATCGGCAGGGTCGCGGATAACGCGCCGTTAGCGTTCGCCAAACCAAAATCAAGCGGCGATTTTTTTATAAGCGGTTATATCGGACCGAAATACGTCGATAAGCTCCGCGCTATCCATCCGCAGCTTACCGCCGCGGTGGAATACGGGTTTTTTACTTTTCTCTCAAAACCGCTATTCGTCGCGCTAGAGTGGATCTACTCTCTTGTTCCCAACTGGGGCTGGGCGATCGTGATTTTCACCGTGCTGGTCAAAATCGTCCTCTTTCCGCTAAGCTATAAGGGCATGGTCAGCATGTCCAAGCTAAAAGATTTGGCGCCTAAGATGAAGGAGCTTCAAGCGAAATATAAAGACGATAAACAGAAACTGCAAACGCATATGATGGAGCTATATAAAAAGCACGGCGCAAACCCGCTTGGCGGCTGCTTGCCGCTATTGCTGCAAATCCCAATCTTTTTTGCGATCTATCGCGTGCTGTTAAACGCGATAGAGCTTAAAGGCGCGCAGTGGCTCTACGTCGGCGATCTCTCTATGAAAGATCCGTTTTTTATCCTGCCGCTGCTTATGGGCGCGACGATGTGGTTTCAACAGCGTATTACGCCGAGCAACTTTACCGATCCGATGCAAGAGAAGCTCTTCCGCTGGCTACCGGTTATCTTTACCGTGTTTTTCCTATTCTTTCCGGCGGGGCTTGTCTTGTATTGGTTAGTAAACAATATCATTTCCATTGGACAGCAGTGGCTTGTAAATAAAAAAATGCAAACTGCTAAAGCTGCTAGGAAGGCGATCGCCGATGAAAAGAATTGAAGCGCCTACTTTAGAGGAAGCATACACGCTCGCTAGTATGGAGTTTGGTTGCTCTATAGCCGATCTAGACTTTGAAGTCGCGCGGCAACCAAGCCCCGGCGTTTTTGGGCTGTTCAGAAAAACGGCGATCGTATATGCGGCGAAAAAAGAGCGTCTGGCGGCGGTCGTTAGCGCGCCGATCGTCGCGGAATTGCGGCAGAGCGCCGAAGCGGTTATAACGCCCGCGAAAACGATAACGCCGCAGGAGCCTAAAACGCCGATAAGCGCCGAACGCAAAATCAAAACCGATCGCTTTGAAAGACCGACGCTTAAACCAAGCGTAGCCGATAGCATTATCGACAAGGCGTTTTCGGACAACGACGCGACGAGCGTTAAGGAGATAAGAAAAGAGCGTCCAAAACCCGTTTCCGTCCGCGCGGCGAAGATTCTCTCCGATCGCAGCGAAAGTTTTGGATCGCTCGATAGCTCGATTGAGAAGATCCGCCAGAAATCACAAGATCACAAGATCGTCTGCAAAGAGATAGAGGAGACTTTGCGTTCGTTGTTCGATCACACCTGCTACAAGATCGACGTAATTGAAGCGTCGGCGATCGACTCTAATACGATCCGAGTTTTTTTTGACGGCGACGACGCGGCGCTGTTAATAGGCAAAGACGGCTATCGCTATAAGGCGTTAAGTTATATTCTGTTTAACTGGATCAACCCGACTTACGGCTATCTTTTGCGGCTTGAAATCGCGGAGTTTTTGCAAAACCAAGAGGAGATGATAGCTCGCTATTTGGAACCTGTGATCTCGCAGATTGAACAAAACGGCAAGGGACAGACGAGGATATTGGACGGCGTGTTGGTTCAGATCGCGCTCAAAGAGCTTCGTTCGCGTTTTCCGGAAAAATACGTGGGCATAAGAACCTCGCAAGACGGCGAAGGCAAATACGTAGTCGTCAATGATTTCATACGCAAATACGAGCGCTGAAACGATCGTCGCGCCCGCCACGACGCTTGGGCGCGGGGCGATCGCTATCGCGCGTTTAAGCGGCGCGAGGGCGTTGGAGTTCGCGCTCAAAGTCACAAAGAGAGAGAGTCTAACGCCTAGATACGCGCACCTAGCGTATCTATACGACGCGAACGATCAGCCCATAGATCGCGCGATCGTTATATATTTCAAAGCGCCAAAAAGTTACACGGGCGAAGAGCTTGTAGAGTTTCAGACGCACGGCGGCGAAGCGGCGATCAACGCCCTGATCGAAACGCTTACGGCGTTAGGCGCGGTTTTGGCTAGGGTAGGCGAGTTTAGCTTGAGAGCCGTGCGAAACGGCAAAATGAGCGTTGACGAAGCCGAAGCCGCCGCCGCCTACGCAGGCGCCCGCGCCGGCAAAGCCGCCAATCTGTTGGCGAGACATCTTAAAGGCGATTTGGGGCGATTTGCGCAAGAGATTAGATCGCGGCTTTTACGATTGAAGGCTTACGCCGAGACCTCGATCGACTACGCCGAAGAAGATCTCGGCGACGTTAAAGCCGCCATGCTAAACCAACTAAACGAGCTTGAGCGGCTACTTTCCTCGACGATCGCGGCAAGCGTTCGGCGAAAATCTATTTTGCGCGGTTTTGAAGTCGCCATTATCGGCAAACCAAACGTCGGCAAAAGCTCGCTTTTGAACGCGCTCTTAGGCGAAGCGCGCGCGATCGTAAGCGATCAAGCCGGCACGACGCGCGATCTTGTCGGCGAGGATTTGCGAATCGGCGAACATATCGTTAGGATACTAGACACGGCGGGGTTGCGGCGCGGCAAAAACGAGATTGAGTCGATCGGGATCGAATACGCCAAAAACGCGGCGAAAAAGGCGGATTTAATCGTCGCGCTGTTTGACGGCTCGAAAGCGCTTGACGAGAACGACGAGGCGGTTCTGGCGTTGATTAACGATCGCGCGGCAATCGCGGCGATAAATAAAAGCGATTTGGAGCAAAAGATCGATATATCGCGTTTTGCGCCGTATGAGAGCGTAACGCTTAGCGCGAAAGAAAATATCTCCCCGCTACTAAATGCGTTGCAGACTTTGCTAGATCGTCAAATTGGCGGCGAAGAGACGACGTTAATTTCTCGGCGGCAGATCGACTTAACGGCAAACGCAAATGCCGCTATGATTCATGCTAGAACGCATCTCGAAAACGGCGAGTTGGAGTTGTTTAGCTACCGCGCGCAAGAGGCGCTCGGTTTTATCGGCGAGCTTACGCGACCGCCTGAATACGGCGAGCTACTGGACGCTATGTTTGGCGAATTTTGTCTAGGCAAATAGTTTTAACGGAACCGGTTTCAGCCTCCCCCCCTCCCTTCAAACTGCGTAACTTGCCCGACGAATTACAAAATCTAAAGAGCGGTTTCAACCCACGCGCTCGCAACGATCGCGACGACCTTGTATGTTGTAGGCACGACGCACGACGCGTTTCAACCCACGTGCTCGCAAGGAACGCGAGGGGGCATATACGAGCCTTTCTTTAAGGGTTTCAACCCACGCGCTCGCAAGGAGCGCGACATTTTGTCTTGGGGCGCAATCTTGATGGAAATCGGTTTCAACCCACGCGCTCGCAAGGAGCGCGACTCCAATGTCTTACACCTATTACGTCCAGCAAATCGTTTCAACCCACGCGCTCGCAAGGAGCGCGACAAACTTGCTTTGAAAAATTAACTTTGCGATTTGATATTTTAATTTACGTTTTACGGCGCGCTAAACATGTCCTAATCAATCTCGCCT
>JAIRNH010000036.1 GCA_031258155.1 Helicobacteraceae bacterium
CGCGGCGGTTGAACTATTTACGAAATTACCCGAAAGGACAAAGATGAGGCGAAAACTGCTCTCTACTTGCTTGTCGCGCTAATCTCGCTGACAAGCGAAGCGGCTACCGAGAGAGAGAGCTTTTTTTGACTTCCGATGATGCGATTAAGGCTTGAGCCAAACTGAACTTGATGAAATCACAATTTATGAATATTAAGTCATTTACGCTTAAATCCGCGCGGGATCAAAAACGCGGCGTTTGCCCAGTAAAACGCTAAGCGTCTTTGCTTAGCAAGGGCGCGTTGATTGCGATGGTATCGGGATATTTCAGACCGCTACCCGTGTTTAGCAAAACGACCTTTTCGCCCGATTTAATCCAGCCGTTTTCAAGCAGTTTCCAAGCCGCCGCAAGCGTAGCGGCGCCTTCGGGACAGACAAACAGCCCTTCGGTTTTGGCGAGCAGGCTTTGCGCCTCTAGCGACTCGTCGTCGCCAACGGCGATCGCCGCGCCGTTTGTAGCGTATAGCGCCTCTAAAACCAGAAAATCGCCTAGCGCTTTTGGCACGTTGATTCCAAAGGCGATTGTGCGCGAGTTTTCGCAAAACTCGCCGCTTGTTTTGCCCGCCTTGAACGCGCGGACAATGGGATCGCAACCGCTTGACTGAACCGCGACGAGACGCGGCGCGTTATCGATAACGCCGATCGCGCGCAACTCTAAGATCGCCTTATATATGCCGATCAGCCCCACGCCGCCGCCTGTCGGATACAAAATTACGTCGGGCGAGCGCCAGCCAAGCTGTTCGATAATTTCAAGCGCCATCGTCTTTTTGCCCTCGATACGATACGGCTCTTTGAGCGTGGATGCGTCATACCAGCCGTTTTGGGCGATCGCTTTGGCTACGACGCGCCCCGCGTCGCTTATAAGCCCGTCGATCAGGTAGAGATCGGCTCCAGCCGCCGCGCATTCGGCGCGGGTTATATACGGCGCGTCTTTTGGCATAACCACAAAGGCTTTTATCCCCGCTTTGGCGCAGTAGATCGCCCACGCAGCGCCCGCGTTGCCGTTTGTGGGCATAGCGAGCGCGCGCACGCCAAGCTCCTTCGCGCGGCTTACGCCCGCCGCCGCGCCGCGCGATTTGAAGGTTCCGCCCGGGTTTAGCCCTTCGTCTTTGAGCGCAAGGTTTTCAAAGCCTAGTCGCGCGCCGATCTTGTGAAGCGTTATCAGCGGCGTGATTGTTTCGCCAAGCGTAACGATATTCGCCTCGTTCTCGATCGGCAAAAACTCGGCGTAACGCCAGAGGTTATAGGGGCGATCGGCGAGTTTTTTCGGCGAAAAAGCGGCTTTGATCTTAGATAGATCGTATTGGACAAGTAGCGGCGCGGCGCATTTTGGACACAGCTGCGCCCTTTGGCGGAAATCCTGTTTTTCGCCGCATTTTGAACACGCTAAATGAGTTGCGAACATCGTATAACCTTTGATAGACGCGGCTTCGCCGCGTTGGGCGAAGCCTTTGCTCGCGCCTTTCGCGGCGCTAGCGCCTAAAACTTGCCGCCCTCGACGATCAGGTCTTCGGGCTTGACAAAATCGCCGTAGTAGGGTTTAAGCGTCTCGTTGAACGCCTTGAGCGCGAACTTCTCTTTGTCGAGTTTCTCAAACGTCGCGTTGATCCAATCTCTTAGCGCGACGTTGCCCTTTTGCACCGCGGGCGCTATCGGATCGACGCCGCCTAGCGAACCTATTCCCACTTTGAAGCCCTTGTTTTCCAGCGCCCAAGCCAACACCAACGTGTTGTCCTGCGTTAGCGCCGCGCCGCGAGCGTCGCGCAACGCCTGAAAAGCGTCCGCGATCTGATCGTATTTTATTAACGATATTTCGGGGTGGTTTTTGGTGAAATATACGTCCGCCGTCGTGCCGCGTATTACGATCAGCTTTTTGTTTTTCAACTGCTTGAGATCGGTAATGTAATCTTTCTCGTGCGAAACCACGCCGATCGCGGTTTTGAAATAGGGATTGGCGAAATCGACGCGCTTTTTGCGATCGTCGGTTACGGTGAAGTTCGCAAAGACTATATCCACCCGTCCGCTTTCTAGTATATCCACGCGCGCGGCGGGTTCTACCAGCGTATATTCGACCTTGTTTTCGTCGCCTAAAAGCTCTTTCGCGAGCCTTTTGACGAAATAAATATCGTAGCCGACGCTTTTGCCGTCTTTATCGACATAGCCAAACGGCGGTTTATCGCCGAAAACCGCGACTTTCAAAACGCCGCGAGCCTTGATCGCTTCCGGCGACGAAGGGTGCGCGTCGGATTTATCCGCGCCAAACATAACGCCAAAAGCCAGCAACGCCGACGCTACAATCCTAAACAACTTTTTCATCTGTTTTCCTTTTATAGGCTAAAGTTAAAGCGGCTCAAAAACCGCTTAGCGCGATCGCTTTTTGGATTTTCAAAAAACCGCTTTGGCGGTCCCTCTTCCACAATCTTGCCCGCGTCCATAAAGATCAGGCGATCGGCGATCGCTTTGGCAAAACCCATCTCGTGGGTAACCACTATCATTGTCATGCCCTCTTTGGCGAGTTCTAGCAGGCAGTCTAACACCTCTCTTACCATCTCCGGATCGATAGAAGCCGTTACTTCGTCAAAGAGCATAACGCGCGGATTCATAGCCAGCGCCCGCACGATCGCGACGCGCTGTTTCTGCCCGCCGCTAAGCTCTCTCGGATAGGCGTTTCTCTTGTCGGCTAAACCCACCCTTTCTAGCAAAACCATCGCCCTTTCTTCCGCTTCCGTCCTCCTTATTTTTTGAACTTTGGTCGGTCCCAGCGCTATGTTGTCTATGACGTTCATATGCGGGAACAGGTCGTAGCTTTGAAAAACCATTCCAATCTCTGTGCGGACAAGCCGTTTGTCGGCGCGTTTGTCGCCGATATTAACTCCGTCAAAAATAATTTCGCCATCGTCTATCTCCTCTAGCGCGTTTATCGTTTTTAACAGCGTGCTTTTGCCGCAACCGGAAGGTCCTATTATCACTAGAACCTCGCCCGATTTAAGCGACAGATTTATATCGCTTAAAACTTCGATTTTGCCAAATCGTTTATATACGCCTTTTAGCGTTAGTAGATCACCCATTAGTATTAACGCTTTGCTCTAGTTTTCTTGATAAGACCGATATAGGATAACAGATAATAAAATAGAGAAAAAATATAAAGCCGTATATCCAAAAAGCCGATCGCGGATTGTTTAGCAGGCTTAGCTCTATTATCTGCTGTCCGATCTTTAATACTTCGACGACGGTTATCATCGCCACGAGCGGCGTGGTTTTGATAATCCGCGTCGCTAGATTGATCGACGCGGGCAGAAGCCGCCGCAAAGCCTGCGGGATTATCACGTAGCGGTAAATCTGAAACTGGCTTAATCCAAGCGCGGCGGCGCTCTGCGTTTGATGAACGGGGAGGCTTGAGATAGAGGCGCGAACTAGATCGCCCGTCTCCGCCGTCCCCCAGATAGTAAAGACGATAATGCCCGTCAATTCGCCGCTCCACCTAACCTCAAAAAGCGTCGCAAAACCGAAATAAAAGATGAAAAGCCATACGATCGGCGGTATGATTCTTATGCTTTCAAGATATAGTTTGTATATAAACCCTACATAGATATTTTTGTTTAGCGCGATCACGCCTACGATAAGCCCGAAAATCGCGGAGAAAAAGATGGATATTAACGCGATCCTGATCGTAACCCACAGCCCGCCCAGCAGCCGTTCGAGATTGTTTAGATCAAATAAAACCTCAATACCCGAAAACGCCAAATTTCACCTTTTTCTCTGCGAAATGAGCGGCGATCGAGATAGGAAGCAGCAAAACAAGATAGGAAAGCGTAAGCATAATTAGCGCTTCGGAGGTTGCGTAGTGGATAGAGATAATATCCTTCGCCACCGCTAAAATATCGCTGATTGCTATTATGCTTACCACCGAAGTTTCCTTAACCAAAAATATGATATTCGCGCCAATCGACGGAATGGAGACGATAAGCGCCTGCGGAATCACGACGTAGAGCGCCGTTTGCAAACGATTTAGCCCAAGCGCGCTCGCGGATTCGATCTGAATTTTTTCCACCGCCTCCAGCCCGCCCCTAAACGCCTCCGCCATATAACTGCCGCCTAAAAACGCAAGTCCGATAAAGGCGCACGATTCGGATTCCAGCTTCAAACCGAAATGGAGAAAAAATAGCTGGATTAGTAGCGGCGTATTGCGCGAAAGCTCGATATACCCTTTTACAAACCAGCCGATATAGGGCGTTTTGTAATATAGGACAAACGCGCAAAAAAGCCCGATCGCGACCGACAAGGCGATCCCGCAAAACGCTAGGTAGAGCGTATAAGCCGCCGCGCTTGCGTAAAGCGGCAAGCTATCTATCATCAAATTGTAATCAAGCGCCATTTACCGCCGCTCGCTTGGCTACGATCATCTATTTGCCTCTTTGCTCAACAAAAATTGTTTCTATATAATTCCGATAGAGATTATAGCATTTTCTCTCTGTTTGCGCCTAGCGGCGTTTGCGAAAGGGCGAAACGACGGCTTCTTGCGCGCTCGCGGCTTTAACGGCGGGCGATCGGGCGCGATAACGACTAAGCGGTTACGCTTAGCTCGCCGCCGCTACCCAGCGCTTCATAAGCGGCGGCTAAAACTTTCTCGGCGTTCTCTAACGAATGTAGCGGCATTGTTTGGGCTTTTTCGCTTCGGTTTGTAAAATCTTCCCTCTCAACGTATTCGCGCAAAATTTTCGCGTTGTTTTCAAAAAGCTCTAGGCGCTCCGCGCGGGACTTATCGGTTTTGGCTATCTCGCGTCTGAGCGCGTTTTGCGCGTCGCCTTCAAAAAGTTCGTCGTATAAATCCCTGCCTGTCGTAATGAGCGTCATATAGACCAGTTCAAGATGTTCTAAATACCGCTCGAAGGCAATTTTGAAAAGCTCGGATTTTACAAATTCGTCGCTTAATTGATATAAATTGATAAACTCTTTTTTTGGTATCGTTTAGGTTCTCTATCTCCCACTCTTTAGCGTCTATCCATCGATCTTTGGCGAATACTTTCTGATCGCCCTCGTTTGGACTTTGCGTTTTATCGTTATATTCGGCGACTAGCCTATTTACGTTATACTCCATACTCTCTTTGCCGTATTTATACGTCTTTTGATCGATCTCGTTGCGCTCAAATTGTAATCTTATTTCTAAAAGCCGATCGATAGCCGCGCCTACTTTTTGTATATTTTTTTCGCCCGCAAATCGTTCCGCGGCGCGTTTTCGTCCGTCAAAAAATTATCGCTTTGAATACCTAAAGGATCGGCGCGCAAAGCGTATATGCCGCCGTAGCCGCTAACGGCTTTTGAAAGCAGCCGCTCTAATTCATAGTTGATTTTTATCTGTTTTTCGTCGATCTGAGCATATTCGCTCGGGTCGAATTGCGTAGCGAATCTCTTAACGCCGTCAAAATACTCTCGCGCGGAGAAGTCGCTACTAACTTTAGCGTTCGCCTCATTAGAACTCTGCGCCGCTTTAGCGTTCGCGTTTATCGTTTCGTAAGTTTTTACGCGAGTTAAAGCGGCGTCGATATTATGTAGGCGATAGCCGAGCGGTTTTCGCGCCGCCGCCGCGATCAACGGCGCGATCTGTTTCGTTTGGCGCCATACCCTAATGGTTTATATCGAAAAACAGCTCTTTCCACGAAGCGGGCTTACTTTTGATCGCGCCTACGTCGTAAAGAAAATCGCTAAAAAGCGTTATATTTTCGGAAGGTTTGATCGAATACTCTAGATCGGCGCTAGCGATCACGCCGTATATCAGATCGTGCGGCTCGCGCGTTTTTGTCGCTCTAATATATAGCGTCGCCGCCTCGCTTTCGTTCGCGTTAATCCAATCGATCGCTTCGTCGAACGCCGCATAGACGGCTTTGGCAAGTTTAGGATTTTTGGCGTAAAAATCTTCGCTCGTCCAAACCATAAGATTGGTATGCAAACCGCCGACTATATCGCGGCTGGTCAAAAAGCGATGAACTAACGGCGATCGCGCTTCGATTGTGTTAAACGGCTCTGTGGCGATATGAATCGTAATATCTTTAACGCCGCTCGTTAAGGCGATTAAACTATCCGGTTGTTTTAGCGTTATCGTTTGCGAGTCAAACTTATCGTAATTTTTAACGCCAAACTCTTTGGCGCTCGCCATCTGCAACAATACCGCCTGAAACGACGACTTAACCGCCGAGACCGCAATTCGATCGCTTTTGTTAATATCGCGCAAACCTGTTATCGACGGATTATTCGTATTGAAATAGTATAGGGCTTGATCCAAAGCGACAAAACCTTTTACCTTCCCCTTAGTTTTATCCCATAGCCTCAAAAACGGCGCCACGCCGCCGCTGACAAAATCCACCTGTCCGGCGATCAGCGCGTCGTTGCCTACCGCGCCGCTTCCAAACGTGATCCACTCCGTAGTAACCTCTCCTAATCCAGCCGCTTTCGCGTGTTTTTCGATTAGGCGTTGATCCTCGATTACGATCAGAGGCAGATAGTTCACGCCGTATTGTTTGCTTAGCCTGACTTCTAACTGTTGCGCAAAAAGCGCCGATACAAAAAGCGCTAACGCTAACGCCGCCTTGTTCATTTTGATCTCCTTTATTGAAATACTCGCGCCAGATCGGAATCCGCGTGGTTGCCGCACCTGCGATAATCGTCGAAATCGATCGACAGACCATATTTAAGACGAAGCTCTTGAAGCCCGATCGTTAGTCGGACGTAATACTCTAGCGAGCCGATTGTTTGATTATGGTTGGCGCCTAGAAAACTGCCCGGTCGCGGTTGCCACACCATGCTAACGGAGCTTACGCCGTTTTGCGCCAGCTCCTCGGCTTCGCTTAAAATTAGCTCCAGCCCCTCCTCCTCGCTTTGAACGCCATAGGGGGGCGCAAGCTCCACGCCCGCCACGACTCCCGTATTTACGCGGCTTGGTCCAAAAACGTCAACCGCGTCGCTTAGGCGTTTTTTCCATTCCTTATAACCCACCCATTTTGCTTTGCCGGGGCATACGGCGTTAAAAATACTCTCTCCAAAAACCTCGATATTATAGGTGAGGCTCGTAACGCCCGTGTTATCGTAAATGCGTTTTATCTGCTCTTTCGGCAACGCCGTGCATATTAGTTGCGCGGGAAAACGCGGCGTTTCAAAGCGCTCTCCGATCGCCTGTAATACTTCGATATAAAAATCGACCTCTTTGTCAAACGGTTTTTCTCCGTGATAATCGCTTCCGCTTGTCAGCGCGACCGCCGTAAATCTGCCTTTTTCTTTCAGCGCCTCGCCTACCGTTTCGCTAACGTCTTCAATTTTGATTCGCGTAGGCATCTCTATCTCCTCGCGTTGCGTTTTTAGGTTATTTACAATATCGCAAAATTTGCAACCCCCGCCGCCGCTCTCGTTCGTCCAAAAATGGCAGTAACGATTCGGCACGACATAAAGGCGTTGCGGACGGGCGCTTACGATATTTTGCATAATCGCGCCGCTAGAGGTTCGCTTGTCGTAATAGTCGGGTTTTTCCCAGAAAAAAACCTCGTCTATAGGCGCGCCTTGATCGCAGGCGATCAGACGATTGTCGATCAGATCGACGACGTATGGATTTTGGTTAAACGGCGTGGGGGTGGCGATGACGGACGTGGCGTCGCGCAGGATAAGCGCTTCGGGACGCGCGGTAAGTTTGCCGTCTCGCGTTCCGAATATATGCGTGCCGCCGCCTTGATGAACGCTTGGATCAAACGAGTCTAAAGCGCGATCGGTATATGCTACGCCGCGTCTGTGCATATCTATTTTGAGAAGCAGCAGGCGCGGAAAATCGGGGTATTTCGCCGCGACTTCGTTAAAGGTTAATTTTTTATTCCCCATCGAATCACCGTCCTTTTTTCTATGGTTTTGAATATGACGTTTTCTACTAAAATCCCAATGAGGATAACGGTAAGCAAGCCCGCGAAGGTGAGGTCTATGTCTAATTGCTGGCGCTTTTCGTAGATGAACCAGCCAAGCCCCCCGCCGCCGCCCGCCACGCCAAAGACAAGCTCGGCGGCGATCAGCGTCCGCCAGCCAAACGCCCAGCTAACTTTAAGTCCCGTTAGTATGCCGCCAAACGCGGCGGGGATCAACACCTTAAACACGAAGCCAAAGCCGCTTAAGCCGTAGTTGCGCCCTACCATGCGCAACGTTTGGCTTACGCTCGTAAAGCCGTTGTAGGTGTTGAGCGCGATTGGCCATATAACCGCGTGGCAGATAACAAAAATAATGCTCGGAGCGCCCAGCCCAAACCACAGAAGCGCCATCGGCAAAAGCGCGATCGGCGCGAGGGGGTTTAGCATAGCGGTTAGCGTCTCTAATAGATCGGTGCCAACCTTGGTGGTGATCGCCGCGATCGTAAGCGTGAGCGCGATCAGTATGCCGCAACCGTATGCGCTAAGCAACATCACGAGCGATAGCGCGACTTTGGCGCCTAGCTCGCCGCTTGCGATCGACTGCCAGAAGCCTATCATCACGGCGGAGAGGGTGGGAAAGATAAGCTCGTTGTCCAGAATAACCGCGTAAATCTGCCATATAACGGCAAGCGCGCAAACGATCAGCGTTTTTCTAACCCACCCGCGCGAAAACACTCTCTGCGCGAGGCTTAACGCAACCTTTTCCTCCGCGCTTTGACGCGCCGCGTTTAGTTTGCCTTCAAGATCGCTTTTATATGACATACTCCACCCTGTCTTTGAATAGTATCGCGTTGATCCGCTCTTTCAAGGCTAGATCGCTCGCCGCCGCGCCGCTTAGCTTGATCGTTTCGATCACTTCGCCAGGGTGCGGACCGAGCATTACGATCTTGCTGCCTAGTATCAGCGCCTCGTCGATGGAGTGCGTTACAAAAACGAGGGTAAAGCCCTCCTCCTGATAAAGCCGCAAAAGCTCCTCTTGCATTTGCGAGCGCGTCAAAGCGTCCAGCGCCGCGAACGGCTCGTCCATCAGCAACGCTTTCGCCTGCGCCGCCAAAGCTCTGGCGATCGCCACGCGCTGTTTCATTCCGCCCGATAGTTGGTGCGGATAGCTATGAGCGAACCCCTCCAAACCCACCTTGCCAAGATAGCGCCGCGCCTCGTCTGCCGCCTCTTTGCGCCTAAGCCGCCGCGCGTGGCGTATAGCGAAAGCCACGTTTTCTAGCGCTGTTTTCCACGGCATAAGCTGATCAAACTCCTGAAACACCATCGCCCGATCGCTGCTAGGCGCTTGGATAAGCTCGCCGTCTAATCTAATAGAGCCGCTCGCGGGCTTGATAAAACCGCCGATCGCTTTCAGGATCGTCGATTTGCCGCACCCCGATCGCCCTAGCAAGATCAATCTTTCGCCTTTGGCGGCGCTAAAGCAAACGCCTTTGACCGCCGTGATCAGATAGCCTTCCGATCGGTATTGGAGGGTGATCTTGTCGATTGATAAAAACTCGCTAGATTGCGTCAAAAACGGCTCTTTTCACTTTTTTTCGGCAAACAGATTTGGCGCGAGCGTTTTTCATTGCCAGCCTTCAAATGTTGATATTCCAAAGCGGAATACTACGCTTTGAACGCTTAAAAAACTAAAGTTAATTGATTGGATTACTAATGTTTGGATCGCCTTCGCGAAAATCGCGGCAAGATTACGCCGTCATTGCGCTACGGCGCTTAAACCTTTTATAATTTCTACGATCAGGGTTAATATCGCGGCACAGAGAGGATCGGCGTTCGCAAGGCAAGTCGCCGTTCAAACGCCGATAATATAAATATAGGCGATCGAAGTAGCCAAAACGACGACAAGCAATCCAGAAAACCACAACGTTGAAACAAAAAAACGTCTCCGCCCTCCCGTCATTCCCGCGAAAGCGCCCGCTTTGAAAAGAGCGCGAGGCGCGCAGGATTGCGGGAATAACGGAGAAGCGGTATAGCGCGCGACTAGCGGCGATCCGTTCTATCGCAAGTCGCGCTTCTTGCGAGCGCGGGCATAACGAGAAAGCCGCGTTTTTTAGCGCGGCGACGGAGCCTTCCGATTAGTATCGGAAGGCTAATTTGCCGATCGCTAAAAACTTATTGGATCGCGTCGAAAAACAGCTCTTTCCAATCTTTAGCTTTGCGCTTTACCGCGCCGGTTTCAAAAAGAAAATCGCTAAAAACCGTGATGTTCGGCAGAGGCTTGGTCTGATAAGCAAGCTCTTTTTTAAGTATCCGCTCGATCAATTCAGGCGACTCTTTGGAGTTATACGAAGCTAAATAAACCTTTGTCGCCTCTTTGGGATTTTTATTGATCCACTCGTCGGCTTCATCCAGCGCCGCGACAATTGATCGCGCCAGCTTTGGATTAGCCTCGTAAAAACTCTCCGTTGTCCAGACGATGTTTGTCGTGTGCGCGCCGCCGAAGTAGTCGTAAGAGCTAAACACCTTGTGGAGCTCGGGGTTTTGCAACTCTAGCGAGCTATACGGCTCTAAGCCGATATGTCCAGTTACCTCGCTTTTGCCGCTTGTGAGCGCCACGAAAGCGTCGGGGTGTTTGAGCGTAACCGTCAGATGATCAAACTTATCGTAGTTTTTCGCTCCAAGCTCCTTTGCCACCGCGATCTGAAGCGCCAGCGCCTGAATGGAGACCTTGACGCTAGGCAGGGCGATTCTGTCTTTATCGGTTAAATCCTTGACCGATTTGACTTTAGGGTTGCTTGAGACAAATACGATCGGCGCGTCGTTTAGCGAGGCTAACGCTTTAACCTTGCCGTTTGTTTTATCCCAAAGCCGCACGAACGGAGCTACGCCGCCGCTGACTAGATCGGCGGTGCCGCTTAAAAGCGCGTCGTTTGCGGTGGAGCCGCCGCCGAACGTCGCCCATTCGACTTTGACGTCGCCAAGTCCCGCGCTTTTGGCGTGTTTTTCAATGAGCTTATGCTCTTCGACGACGATTAAGGGCAGATAGCCCAAACCATACTGCTTGCTGATAACAAGCGAACTTTTTTCGGCGGATAGATTCAGCGCAAGCGCAAAAAACGCCGCCGCGACAACAAGGATTCTCATTGCCGACCTCCTAATGTTGATTTTACAAAGCGAAATACTACACTTTTGTTGCTTAAAAAGCCAAGTTAATCGATTGTATTACTAATGATTTTAAGTTTTCGCGCGGTACAATTGCGTAAATCAACAAAAGGAACTACAATGGCGCTCAACATATTTTGGTTTCTGCCAACGGCTGGCGGCGACGGCAGGTATCTTGGCAAATCCTCGTCGGGGCGGCGATCGACAAACGCCTATCTGCGACAGATCGCGACTACGGCGGAACTGCTAGGTTACGACGGACTGCTTGTGCCAACCGGCAGCGGCAATCTCGATCCGATTGTTACCGCCGCGTCTTTGGCGACGGCGACTAGCCGCATCAAGTTGCTAGTCGCTCTACGCCATACCGCCACAGGCGGACCGACCGTATTCGCTAGGCAGAGCGCGACGCTCGACGAAGCGCTAAACGGGCGGCTAATCTACAATATCGTCCCGGGCGCGTGGCCCGACGATCGCCTGCGCGAAGGCGTAACGCAAAATCACGACGAGCGCTACGAATCCGCCGACGAGTTTTTTACGATATGGAAGCGGTTGCTGCTCGGAGAAAACGTAACCTTCAAGGGCAAATACTACCAAGTGGAGAACGCGGAAAATCTTTATTGGGGCGTTCAAAAACCATATCCCCCGCTGTTTTTTGGCGGCTCGTCTAACGCGGCGCACGATTTTGCCGCCAAGCATATCGACGTTTATCTCAGCTGGGGCGAACCGCCCGAAATGGCGGCGGAAAAGATCGCCGACGTGAAAAGACGCGCCGCCGCGTTAGGCAGAAGCGTGCGTTTTGGCTTTCGGCTGCAAGTTATTGTGCGCGAGAGCGAAAAAGAGGCGTGGGAAGCCGCCCAAAATCTGATTAGCCGTCTCGACGAAGAGACGATCAAAACGGCTCAAGCAAGGCAGCGCAGCTCCGATTCGATCGGGCAAAAACGCATTAGCGATCTGCATAACGGCGATCTAAGCAAGCTAGAAGTCAGCCCTAATCTGTGGGCGGGCGTAGGGTTGGTTAGAAGCGGCGCGGGAACGGCGCTTGTGGGCAGTCCCGAAATTGTGGCGGAGCGTATCAAAGAGTATGCGGCGCTTGGCGCGGATACGTTTGTCTTTAGCGGCTACCCGCACCTCGAAGAGTCGATCCGTTTCGCTGAACTCGTATTTCCGCTGCTTGAAAGAGAGTCTATTTTTGAGAGCGAGCAGGTCGTTACCGGCGGCGGTTTCGAGGTTGGGCAACGCTATCCGATCGCCGGAAAAGCGAGCAAAATAATCAACGCCGCGTAGCGCTAAGCAAAGGCGCGCTTGCGGCTTTTGCCTTTCCCGCGCCAATATATGCGCAATTTTCGTTAGATCGCCGTTCAATCTTACCGTCATACCCGCGCGCCCTATCATTCCAGCACGGAGCGATAGGGCGAGTTTACCGCCCGTAATCGCGAAGCAAAACGGATATCCATCTTTTTGATGATCGTTGTTGTGGGTTCTCACATTTTGTTAAGTCTAATGGAAATAGATTCCCGCTTGCCTGCGCGCCTAGCGCTCCTATCGGGGCGCTTCGCGGGAATAACGAAGGGTGGGAATGACAACCCTCTTTGTCATACCCGTGAAAACGGGTATCCATCTTTTTATGATTGTTATCATGGATTCCCGCCTTCGCGGGAATGACGAGAATGGGTTTTCCGCCTTCCTGCGCGCCTAGCGCTCCTGCCCCGCGCGGGGGGCATTGGGCGGGAAAGACGGGAAGGGCAAGTTGGCGTTGTTACGTCTCCTTACGCGGCGTTATTTTAGTTTTACAATCCAGTAGTCGGGATTGTCGGTAGAGCCGTGATGACCGGTTACATCGCCGTCGGTAGAGTAGCTATAACCAGCGATAATATAACCGTTGTCTTTTGTCTGTTGAATGGAAGTAGCGTAGTCATAGTCGCTACCGCCAAGCGATTTTTCCCATTCAATAGCGCCGTTTGGGTCTAGTTTTACGATCCAGTAGTCGGCGCTGCCTTGGTTTCCCGTTACATCGCCGTCGGTAGAGGCGCTATAGCCCGCGATAATATAACCGCCGTCGTTTGTCTGCTGGATGGAATAAGCCCAGTCATCGGCGCTGCCGCCAAGCGATATTTGCCATTCGATCGAAGGGGGAGACTTTTGCTTATTGTTGTCGTTTCCGCCTCCTCCGCCGCAACCCGCTAACAATATTAGAAAGGTTAGGCTAATTACAGAGAGAGAGAGAGAGAGAGAGGAATCTTTTTTTGACCTTCGATAACGGATTAAGGATCGAGCCAAACCGAGCGAATTGCATTGTAGCGCTCTCCTTTCTTGATAAAATCAAAATTAGC
>JAIRNH010000037.1 GCA_031258155.1 Helicobacteraceae bacterium
GCCGGGGGGCGGGGGCGGCGGCGGGCCGGGGGGCGGGGGGGGGGGCCCCCCCCCCCCCGAAGCCGCGGTTTGCGCCGTAATCTCTGCCGGAAGCATAAACAAGTAGCGAATCCTCAACCGTAAACGTTCCAAGAGTAACGCCGTCGGGGATAAACAACAGCGTTTGCGACAATCCGGAAAGCTCAAATGTTTGCAATTGTCCGATGGTGTCGGAATCCGCGCGCAGATCAACGACGACCGCCATAACCTTACCAGTAAGGCAATAGGCAACTTTTGGAGGATTATCGCCGTCAAAGTGAAAACCGCGCTTTATCCCCGCTTTAGCGGTTACGCAAGCGATCTCTTTTGGCTCAAACGACAAGCCAAACTGCCTTAAAAAAGCCGAACTAAACAGTTTTGTATAACTACCGCGATCATCTTGTGAATATTGAACGCGTCCATAATATACGCCGCGTATTTCCGCCTCGCGCAACGCAAAGTTTTGCGCTGTTTTTTTATGTTTTTGCGTAATCGCTAGTATTTTTTCGGCTATCTGTTTTGGCGTTAGCTCATAACGCTTTAGCAATTCTGCAAACGGTATCCAATCGACAAACTCTTTGTTTGCTCCTAAATTCAATACTAACGGCGCATGATTATGCGCTTCATACCGTGCGTAAAACGCGGCTACTCTTTCGCCCCATCCTCCTTCTCTTATGCCATTTTCTATAGTAACTACTAGATAGTGTTCTTTGGCTATTTTAGTTAATGTTTCTATATCTAACTCGGAGTAAAAACGCGGATTAATTAATGTCGCGCGAATGCCATAGTCTTCTAATATGTCCGATGCGTCTTTTGCTATAGCTGAAAATATGCCAAGTCCGATGATAGCCACGTCTTTACCATATTGAATTATCTCGTATCTGTTTAGTTCTATAGGCGCGATCATAACGCCAGATCCATCCCTAAAGTCGTTATCGTCTCTGCTTAACCTGATCACTATTGGAAATTGTTGCTTATAAGCCCAGTCAAGCATCGTTTTATATTCGGTTTCGCAAGTTGGAGATATGCATACTAAATTAGGAATATGACTAATCAACGGAATATCAAAAATACCATAGTGAGTAGAGTCCTGCAATATAATGCCCGATCCATGTAACACTATGACGGCGGGATTTTTGTTTAGCGCAAGGTCAATCAATAATTGAGAGTAGGCTCGCTGTATAAACGCGCCTTCAATAAACACAAATGGTTTTGCGCCATATTTGGCTATGCCAGACGCGAACGAAACGGCGTTAGCTTCCGCTATGCTTACGTCAATATATCTTGACGGGTGGCGCGTCGCAAAGTTTTTCCCAAGTATTGGATTACCCGCTACAATCACAACAATCTCTTGATATTTTTCCATCATTTTATCAATGTGCTCGGCTCCAACCTTGGCGTAGTTAACGCCTGCCTCGGTCTTATCAATTAGCGCCTCTCCGCTCTTTGCGTTAAAAGGAGTAAACACGCAATGCCATTTTGGAGGATCTTTAGCGATATAGTTGCAACCATAGCCTTTGATGGTATGCACATGCGCCACAACGGGATTATCGATCGCTTTAGCCCGCTTGATTGCATCTATGCAAGATTCAACATTATTTCCATTTTCAAGATAGATATAACTATAACCCAACGCCTTAAAAATATTATTATTAAGCCGCCCCTTTGATTCGCGCAGAGCTCGCAAATGATTGTGTAAACCGCCCGCTCCAAGCGCAATAGAATACTCATTGTCGTTGACAATTACAATAAAACGACTCTTGACGCTACTAAATTGAACCGCGGCGTTGTTTAACGCTTCATACGCCTGCCCGCCGCTTAACGAGCCGTCTCCGATAACGGCGATTATTGTTTCGTCGCCGGATAAAATATCCCTGCCTTTTGCTAGTCCCGAAGCTAAAGATACAGAAGTTGACGTCAGCCCTAGATCGAAAAAATCATGTTCGCTTTCGTTTTGGCGTTGGTATGTACTCTTCGCTCCTCGATCTCTAAAAACGTCGTATAAATTTTTTCTGCCGGTTAGCATCTTATGAACATATGCCTGATGAGACACGTCGAATACAATTTTATCTTTGGGAGAATCAAATATGTAATGCAACGCGACCGTCAGTTCAACTACGCCAAGATTTGGTCCAATGTGCCCGCCATATTTAGACGCTCCCTCTAAGATGAATTTTCGTATCTCTTCGCACAATGCGGGCAACGTCGATATGTCAAGCGTTTTTAAATCTCGCGGAGATAGTATTTGCTCTAGATACATAATATTACGTTTCCTCTATCAGTTTTTTTGCTTGAGCAAAACTTACATAACCTTGAATTGGCGGCGGCGTAGAAATATGCGCGGGCCACTCGATAGCAAGATCGGGATCGTAAGGATTGATCTTAAAGTTAATATTCGGCTGGTATGCCAAACAACTAGAATTTACCATAATGATATCTGTCTTCGCAAAAGCCGACGAGCAAAACCCGTTTGAAAGTAACACTATTTTTGGATCGTCGCCGCTTAACTCAATTGTTTTGCGTTTGCCCTGATGTTCTCCGTTTGCGAGAGAGACAAACACCGCCATTGCTTCGCCCTGCACGCAATAAATCATCTTTTTATCATCGGGCGAGAGCGAGAAATCTAAACCTCGTATTACGCCTTTTTTTGTTTTATGACAATATGTCTCCATAAAACTAAAATCCCAACCGTTATTTTTCAAAAAATCCATTTGATATATCTTTCTGAACCAGCCGCGATCATCCTGCGCCTGATGAGGATAAAAAATCATTAGTCCTGGCAAACTAGTCTCCTCCAAATACGGCGGCGTTTTCATTTAGCGTCCGCCGCCTTCGAACTGTTTGCCGCGTCCTCGCGCACTCCATAAGAAGAGACCGAGAGAGAGAGAGAGAGAGAGAGAGAGAGGAATTTTGCTCGACGTCGGCGGCGATGAAACTTTGCACCGTTCTGGCAAAACCGTTTTTAAGATCGACCTTAGGTTGCCAACCCAATGCGATCAATTTACCTGCATCAATTGAAATAACTTTTGTATCATTATGCACTGCGCTTTGAGGATCTTTGGCGTTGGCGATAACGCGGATCGGTTTTTCGTGAAAGCTGTTAGCAATAATGTTTGCAAGATCGATAATTTTAACGTCGCAATATGGATTGGAAACATTATACGCTTCGCCAGTCTCGCCGCGAAGCAACGCGGTAAGACAACCGACTACCGTGTCTGTAACATAAGTATAGGGACGAATCACCGAACCGTCCGAATCTAGCAAGATGGTTTCCGATTCGTTGGCCTGCTTTATAAACTGCGCGTGCGCGAGATGATTATTCTCAGTAAAATCTGGTCCGTAAGTACTCGCCAAGCGTGCGATCCATGTCTTGACGCCAAACTGCCTTGCGTAGGCTTTAAATATCGTCTCAGACATTCGTTTGCTCTCCGCATAAACGGAAAATTTATTGTCCAAGTCAACAATTCCGTAATCGCTTTCGCTAATATCGCTTTTACCGGTAACGCCATAAATCGCCACCGACGAGAGAAACAGCACGCGCGTGTCCGCGCCATGTTCCGCTTTTTTATGCAAGGCGTATTCGCAAATATTTTTTGCGCCCTCTATATTTGCCGCAATCGTGCCCACAAAATCGTTAAGATTAACGCCTGTAGGAGATGCGGCGTGAATGATAATATCAGCGTTTAAATCGGCGGGGATTGGTTTTGAAATGTCTTGGACAAGCATCGAAAATCTAAGGTTATCTTTATATTGTCCAAATTTTTTCTCAGCTTTATTCGCATCGCGAGCGTTTGCAATGACTTTTACGTTATCTAACTCCATAAACGCATACACGAAATATGACGCAATCATTCCTGCGGCGCCCGTGATTAAAACCGTTTTGCCGTCAAACTCATGCCATGGAAGCGGCTCGGACAATATATTTTGTATATCTTCGGCGATAATCTTATTCATGCTCGGCGTCTTTTTCAAGATATTTTGAAGCGTAATTAGCGCCTACATATTCATGAGAAATTTCATTGCGTAAATCTTTAAGCGTCCGTAGTTGATCCGCCGAATCGACAATCCCTCTTTTCTCCGCTCTGTTAGCGACGTCGATAATAGCGCCTGAAGCGATAAACTCCGCCGCGTCAAGACTTCGCAAAACTTTATGTATTAGCAAATCGGTTGTTCGCGCATACCTAGACGCTAGAGCTTCAAAATATACTAACTCGTCGATTGAATAAACGCTCTTTACGCCGATCGCTACGCATTGATCGCGCGAACTATTAAGGGTTTTTACGCTTTCGTTAAGCGCGTTTATATTTTCGCGCAAGACGTCGATTGTTAAGCTACTCATCGAGCGCCTTTCCGCTTGCTTGAGCTAGTTTAAAAAACGGTTCTTCGCCGCTTTTCGAAGTCAAAATATCGATCTTTTGCTCGCCGATTTTATCGCATATTTCGCGCCGAACCTTAATCTTCTGCAATATATCCTGCGCAATAACGTCCGAAAGAATAGCTATATCTATATCGCCGCCTTTTTTGTCGTCGTCAACGCGAGAGCCGAACAGCCATATTTTCGCGCGCGGATCGACGGCTTGAACGGCTTTGACTATAACCTCTTTTTCATATTCGTTAATACGCATACCTATCTTTCCCATTCGGGAGAAAATTTTAGTCCCGTTTGAAACCATGACGATCGCTTATTCCAGTTGGCAAAACTCGACTGGTAGCAGTAACGGCAACTATCGGGCATTGTATCCTCGTCGTTCACCAGCGATCGGAAGCGTCGCGTCTCCTCGCTGTTCCACATCGCCTCGAAATCGTCGTATTTATCGATATGAAACAGTTTGATCGGCGTATTCATACACGGGCGGACATATCCGTCCGAACCTAGAAAAAAGTCGCGCCACGCGGTAAAACACGGCTTGTGCGACAGCTCGCCCGCAGGGTCTTCGCCGCGCAAATGCGGTATTTTGACCTTAATTCCAAGCGCATCGGCGCTTTCGCTCGCTTCGTCGAAAACGGCGCGAACCTCGTCCATACTATCCCACAGCGACTCTTTGGCAAGAGTCTCGTCGAACGCCGTAAGAAAAACGCCCTTCGCCTCCTGCAAACCAAGTTCGGCGGCAAGACGGACGATTTTCGGAAACTCGCGCAGGTTTTTTCGCATCAGCGTCGTTACAAAGTTCATATACGGAAAGGGGGAGTTAAGCCGCTGTTTTTGATCGACAATCGCCTTGATCCCGCCGAAAATACGATCCATTTTAGAGCCGCGCCGAATCTCGTTGTTTAACGCCTCGTCAGCCGCGTCGATCGATACGGCGATCACATCGACCTGCTCCTCAAAAATATGCGGCGCAAGATCGTTTAGCCGCATTCCGTTGGTGCAAAAATACTTTCGCAGACCTTTGCGGTTCGCCCATTTCAAAAACTCGACAAATTGCGGATGAACCGTCGGCTCGCCCCAGCCCATCAGCGTAACCTCTTCCGTATAGCGCGAAACGCCCTCGAATTTCGCAAGCCACGACGGATCAAAGCGCGTCGGCTTGAAGTCGGCGGAGTTTCTGCCGCACATCGCGCAATTTAGGTTGCACGCGTTTGTCATCTCGAAAACAAAGCGTTGCGGTTTGCTTGTTAGCCTACTTAGACCGCTTCTCATAGCCTCTTGGCTTGCGATCGTGTTCGCGGCGCGATCGGCGCTAAGCTCGCGCGTCTGTATCAGCCGATCGGTTTTTGCCCGTAAAATCGCGCTCATTTTTGCTCCCACAGCGCCCACGGCGCGTCACCATTCGTCCAGATTTGCGTCAATTCGTTTTTGTCGCGCAAGGTGTCCATCGACTTCCAAAACCCATTGTGCTTATACGCGCCGAGTTTGCCCTCTCTCGCTAGCGCCTCTAGCGGCTCGCGCTCTAATATCGCCTGTTTTTCGCGCGGGATATAATCGAAAATCCGCGGCTCCATCACAAAAAAACCGCCGTTAATCCAGCCGTCGTCGCCGTCGGGCTTTTCGTTGAAACTTTCGACGACGCCGTCCTCGCCGATCGCGATCGCGCCGTATTTGCCGCTTGGTTGCACCGCCGTTAGCGTGGCAACTTTGCCGCTTTTTATATGCGTTTCAAGCAGATCGCGCAAATTGACGTCGCATACGCCGTCGCCGTAAGTGAGCATAAACCGCTCGTTTCCGATCGTTTCTTTCGCCGCCGCCAATCTGCCGCCCGTTAGCGCCTCTTGCCCCGTATAGAGCATGGTTACCCGCCACGGCTCCGTTCGATGTTTGTGAATCTCCACCGAGTTTGAGCCAAGATCGACGGTAATATCGCTATAACGCGCGTAATAATCGATAAAAAATTCCTTGATAATATGGCTTTTGTAGCCCGTGAGGACGATAAACTCGTTAAAACCCCAAAACGAGTAGATTTTCATAATATGCCACAAAATTGGTCGCCCGCCGATCTCCACCATCGGTTTCGGCAATATACTCGTCTCTTCGCTAAGCCTTGTGCCAAAACCGCCCGCCAAAATTACTACTTTCATAGCCGCGATTATATCCGCGAACGCTTATATCCGCGAGCGGCGGCGATCTTTTCGGCGGCGTTTTCAAAGCGTAATCGCCTTAAAAAGCGGCGTTTATGTAAAATCTCGATTTTTTACGGGAAGCGAAATATGATTTTTTTTAGCGATCTGCTCTTAAAACTGCAAACGTTTTGGAAGGATCAAGGTTGCGCGATTGTTCAACCTTACGATCTGCCCGCCGGCGCGGGGACTTTCCACCCCGCGACGCTATTAAGAAGCCTCGATTCTAAACCGTGGAGCGCGGCGTATGTCGCCCCAAGCCGCCGCCCCGCGGACGGGCGCTACGGCGAAAACCCCAATCGGCTTGGCGCGTATTATCAGTTTCAGGTTCTCATCAAGCCCGCGCCCGACGATATTCAGACGATCTATCTAAAGAGCCTCGAATATCTGGGGCTAAATCTCAAGAATCACGACGTTCGTTTTGTGGAGGATAACTGGGAGTCGCCAACATTAGGCGCGTGGGGGCTTGGCTGGGAGGTGTGGTTAGACGGAATGGAGATAACGCAATTTACCTATTTTCAACAAGTCGGCGGCTTGCCGTGCAATCCTGTAGCGGCGGAGATCGCCTACGGGACGGAGCGGCTGGCGATGTATCTACAAAACGTCGATAACGTTTTCGATATCAAATGGAACGAGCGCTTCGCCTACGCGGACGTGCATTTTGAAGGCGAGTTTGAGTTCAGCAAATACCACTTTGAGATCGCCGATACCGATATGCTTTTCGGGCTTTTTGAAGCCGCTTCGCAAGAGTGCAAGCGGATACTTGCCGCCAAACTTCCGCTGCCCGCCTACGATCAGTGCCTGATCGCGAGCCACGCCTTCAACCAGCTTGACGCGAGAAAGGCGATCTCCCAAACCGAGCGGGCGAGATTTATCCTGCGCGTGCGCGAACTCGCCAAAGGGTGCGCGGTTTTATACAAAGAGCAAGAGAGCGAGCGCGAAGAGCGGTTAAAAAAGGCAAAAACGTTTGCGTAAAGTTTTCGCGTCGATCGCGCGCTTTCTAAAAAGCAATCTATACGCCTATACGCTAATCTACGCGCCGCTAGTCGCGCTTATTGTTCTTATACTATTGCTAATCGCCTACTCCAAATTACGCGAGTGGGGCGCGCTTTCTCGCGAAACGTTTGACAACCCGGAAACGATAGTTTTTGCGATCCACTGTTTAATTATGGCGTTTTTAGGGTTTTTCGCCGCCAGAAAAACAGTTATCGGCGGGTATTTCAAAACCTATTTCGCGCTATTTTTACCGCTTATTGTCGCGCTGGCTTACGTAAATATAATCTATTACCAATATGTCGCGGACAAGCATCTTAGCCCCGACGATTCGGCGTTGATGTATTTTTTTGGCTTTATAGCGGCGATTTATACTTGCTTTGCGATCGGTTTTGCTATTGGCGCGATAGGCAAAAAAGACGCGATAAGCCTCAAAAAATCGACATATATTTCGCTAGCTATCGCGTTATCCGCGCTGTTAATTTTTGCCGCGCAGATCATTTACGTAAACAAATATACAATTTCGAGCGATTTAAGCGATATGCAGCCCGTATATGGCTATGAGTACATAGAAGAAACGACGGCGCTAAACAAAGAGCCAACGATCCGTTTTTACGACAATTTGCCAAAATTAGACGGCGCGACGGCATTTTATCCGATCTACGCCTCCGCCGCCAAAGCGCTGTATAAAAAACCGGATAATCTTAGCGAACATAGTTTTAAATACGACTATTTTACCTCTTCCGCCACTCCGTGGGCATATAGACGGCTGATCGAAGGCGAAGTCGATCTAATTTTCGTTCTCGCGCCCTCCGACGAACAACGCAAAGAGGCGCTTGAGGCGGGCGCGGAATTAACGCTAACGCCGATAGGTAAAGAGGCGTTTGTATTTTTGATAAACGAGCAAAACCCGGTTAAATCCCTTACGATCGAACAGATTCAAAAGATATATACGGGCGAGATAACCAATTGGCGCGAAGTCGGCGGAAACGACGCTAAGATTTTAGCCTTTCAGCGTAATAATAATTCAGGTAGTCAAACGACGATGGAAAACAATGTTATGAAGGGGCTTAAACTTCAAAAAGCGCTTGAAGAAGAAATAAGCGACGAGATGGCGGGGCTTATTAGATCGGTCGCCGACTACCGCAACGCCGACAGCGCGATAGGCTATTCGTTTAGATTTTTCGTTACGGGCATGATGAAAGCCGAAGGCGTGCGCCTATTAGCGATTAACGGCGTGGAGCCTACGATCGAGAATATACAAAACGGATCGTATCCGCTAAT
>JAIRNH010000038.1 GCA_031258155.1 Helicobacteraceae bacterium
CAACAAATTATAGCAGAACCGAGTGGATAAGTCAGCTATAACTTCGCCAGATTTGCGTTTGAAGTGGAAATAATTATAGCAGAACCGAGTGGATAAGTCAGCTATAACGAATTAGAGAATAAGGACGAAAATGAAAGATTATAGCAGAACCGAGTGGATAAGTCAGCTATAACTTAACGGATAACGTATTCGCAGGCAATTTAATTATAGCAGAACCGAGTGGATAAGTCAGCTATAACTTATTAAATAGCGCTATCGCCTCGTGGTAATTATAGCAGAACCGAGTGGATAAGTCAGCTATAACGCGTGCCTTTCTTTGCGCGACATTACAATCATTATAGCAGAACCGAGTGGATAAGTCAGCTATAACTCGATACGGTTGAATATGTAAAAAACCTGTCATTATAGCAGAACCGAGTGGATAAGTCAGCTATAACAATCTAACGTTACTAGCCGAGATGTATGATATTATAGCAGAACCGAGTGGATAAGTCAGCTATAACATTTCACTCCTCCTCCTCGCTAATGTAATCATTATAGCAGAACCGAGTGGATAAGTCAGCTATAACAAACCCCCAATAAAACAAATTTTACAAATTATTATAGCAGAACCGAGTGGATAAGTCAGCTATAACCCAAATTTTCCAGCGCTAAAAACGAGGTTTATTATAGCAGAACCGAGTGGATAAGTCAGCTATAACCCAATATTCGGTCTTGCCGTTTTCGTCGAGATTATAGCAGAACCGAGTGGATAAGTCAGCTATAACAAAAAATCTTCATACGATTTTGTATAGGTATTATAGCAGAACCGAGTGGATAAGTCAGCTATAACAGTTATAATAGATTTATTATCAATGATAAAATTATAGCAGAACCGAGTGGATAAGTCAGCTATAACGTTTCTGCGCTATGAGTATCCTAATATAGATTATAGCAGAACCGAGTGGATAAGTCAGCTATAACCACACCTCCAATAAGATGATCTATTATGCCATTATAGCAGAACCGAGTGGATAAGTCAGCTATAACTTAATTAAATGTGGCATAATTACATTATCTATTATAGCAGAACCGAGTGGATAAGTCAGCTATAACTTGGAGGTATGAGACCCGCCGCTTGGGCATATTATAGCAGAACCGAGTGGATAAGTCAGCTATAACCAAAAAAATCATAGAAATTGATAAATTACCATTATAGCAGAACCGAGTGGATAAGTCAGCTATAACATTATTCCAATCGATTTTGAAAGCGATTTATTATAGCAGAACCGAGTGGATAAGTCAGCTATAACGCCCTGACGTTGCTTAGCGCCGCTCCAGAGATTATAGCAGAACCGAGTGGATAAGTCAGCTATAACTATCTCATTAAAAAAGAGGAGAAATATGCTATTATAGCAGAACCGAGTGGATAAGTCAGCTATAACTACTTTGCAACAAATTAAAAAAGATTTTCGATTATAGCAGAACCGAGTGGATAAGTCAGCTATAACTTGAGCCTGCTATCGATTTCGTTCTCTTGAATTATAGCAGAACCGAGTGGATAAGTCAGCTATAACGATTTTGCGCTGTAGGTAGGCGTATTGACGATTATAGCAGAACCGAGTGGATAAGTCAGCTATAACTTAAAATGTTTACGGATTTGCAAAAAAGAAATTATAGCAGAACCGAGTGGATAAGTCAGCTATAACGAGTATGCACAATCGGGCGGCATACATTCAATTATAGCAGAACCGAGTGGATAAGTCAGCTATAACGACCGCCAGAGCCGATCGATAGCGATCGTGATTATAGCAGAACCGAGTGGATAAGTCAGCTATAACATTTCGTTTCCTTATGCAAATATGTAATTAATTATAGCAGAACCGAGTGGATAAGTCAGCTATAACGAAATGACGATGGCGGTAACGATGACGGCGATTATAGCAGAACCGAGTGGATAAGTCAGCTATAACTTCAAGGATTAATATTTATAATGATAAAGTATTATAGCAGAACCGAGTGGATAAGTCAGCTATAACCGTTGCCAAGAATGCATAACTTATCAGTTTATTATAGCAGAACCGAGTGGATAAGTCAGCTATAACAGATTTTATCGCGCAGATTAAAGACGCTAAATTATAGCAGAACCGAGTGGATAAGTCAGCTATAACCTCGGCGATCGCACGCTCGAAGTTAAAGGTATTATAGCAGAACCGAGTGGATAAGTCAGCTATAACCGTAGCTTTTGGCAGATCGTCACCTCGTGGATTATAGCAGAACCGAGTGGATAAGTCAGCTATAACCGGCGGAGCATCTCTTAAGCGCCACGCTGGATTATAGCAGAACCGAGTGGATAAGTCAGCTATAACTTGTAAATTTGAAACTTTTCAACCTTCAAAATTATAGCAGACCCGAGTGGATAAGTCAGCTATAACCAGAGAGAAGGCACGCGCGGATTTCGATGGAATTATAGCAGAACCGAGTGGATAAGTCAGCTATAACTTCCTCAAGCGTAGCTCTAATTACCTCGGGATTATAGCAGAACCGAGTGGATAAGTCAGCTATAACACTTTTGCTGATACGCGGCTAACGCTTTGATTATAGCAGAACCGAGTGGATAAGTCAGCTATAACTTTGCAAACCATTCTCCTTTTGTGTCGTAGATTATAGCAGAACCGAGTGGATAAGTCAGCTATAACATATTTAACCTTTCTTGTCGATCACAATATATTATAGCAGAACCGAGTGGATAAGTCAGCTATAACTTTGGACATATAACTATTTATAATAATGATCATTATAGCAGAACCGAGTGGATAAGTCAGCTATAACTGCGGTCGTAAACGGAATGCGTTTATTGCATTATAGCAGAACCGAGTGGATAAGTCAGCTATAACCTTGGCTTTGCTATGGGTGTGTTGGGTTAAATTATAGCAGAACCGAGTGGATAAGTCAGCTATAACCATTTCAAGTCAAGGTTTAACGTAAGATTTATTATAGCAGAACCGAGTGGATAAGTCAGCTATAACAGTTCTCTGATATTACCATTATATAGAGAATTATAGCAGAACCGAGTGGATAAGTCAGCTATAACGAACCTGAAACCAACTATCTAGCTCTACGGATTATAGCAGAACCGAGTGGATAAGTCAGCTATAACCGGCGGAGCATCTCTTAAGCGCCACGCTGGATTATAGCAGAACCGAGTGGATAAGTCAGCTATAACATCATTGGTTTGCTCCTTTTGCTTTGTGAATTATAGCAGAACCGAGTGGATAAGTCAGCTATAACCTATTTCGTTTATGTATTGACAGTCTTTATATTATAGCAGAACCGAGTGGATAAGTCAGCTATAACGTCCGGCTCGTCAAATCTATCGCTACTAGGATTATAGCAGAACCGAGTGGATAAGTCAGCTATAACTAACTCGCTAAGCGGGTTAAGTCCGCCTTTATTATAGCAGAACCGAGTGGATAAGTCAGCTATAACGACGTATCCGCATACGGCGAAACTGATAGCATTATAGCAGAACCGAGTGGATAAGTCAGCTATAACTGAGAGCTTATCTTGGGAGATCAGGTGAATAATTATAGCAGAACCGAGTGGATAAGTCAGCTATAACTAACGCCGTTTATCTCTTGCGTAGAGTTGTATTATAGCAGAACCGAGTGGATAAGTCAGCTATAACTTATCGTGCAAAGCGCGCGAATAACTCTTGATTATAGCAGAACCGAGCGGATAAGTCGGCTATGGTCATATAACTCATATTGCTTTCAGTTTTGCGTTATCACCAAAGAGCGCGGGAAAATTGAATAGCGACGAGATAGCTACGTTTTTAGATTATCGCGAGCGAACGAATAAGCGCGGCGTAATTTGCGACATCAGAAAATCGTTTTGCCAAATACCCGTCAATGGTTCCTAAAATTACTAAAGTTGCGCGATCTTTGCCTTACAAATTCTCGCGCATAGCGCTTCGTCCATTATGCGCAATCTAGTAACGCCTTATAGACGTAAAGTTAGCGTAGCCTTGCTCTAAACGCCCCGCGTTAGAGCGCTTAATAATCAAGAGCGGCTAGAAAACGGCTACGCTTTATAGAAGTTTTACAGAACCAAAAATAATGGAGCGACAACCGTCTATACGTTATTCTCCACATTATTAGCCTGCAAGATCGTCAAGCTCAAAACTTCTCTTCGTTTGAAACCGCCGAAGCGGTCAAACTCTCCGCTTCGCAAAAAACGCTTTCGATCGCGCCCGTAACGATCCCGCTCGGCAATTCTCGCGTCACGAAAATCGGCGTAACGTCCGTTTTGCCCAAACCCAAAACGCCGCGAGCGTCCGCGCCGCTTGCGATCGAGCGCTCGACTACAAAACCGGCGGCTTTCTCAAATCGCGCGATCCCTTTTGCAACGCCGATCAAACGCGACTTTGTCTTCAGCCTCGCGGAATAAGGCGCGACGTCGCACGCGATCGACGAGCCGTTTTCGCCAATCAAAACGGCGCTTAATAATCGCCACTCCATTATTTTAGTTCTATAAAGCGCCGCCCTTTCGCCGCCCTTTTCTAGCCGCGCCCTAAGATTAAGCGCTTCTAGCCGCAGATCGGCGGCGCTCCTCGAGCCGTCTATCGGGTATATCAGCTCCGCGGCGATCCTACCTTGCGCGGCGCGCTGACGCGCCAATCCCCACGCGCACCCGCAATAGTTCTGAAAATACGCCTCTTTTTCGCGCGCCAACGCGAACGCCGCCTGCGTTCCGCCGCCTTTGCGAAAATCCTCGAAAACAAACTCCAGCCCGTATTTATCCGCGATCTTTCGCGCGGCGGCTTTCAACTGCCCCAAATCCTTTTTCGGACTTATAAGCAAAGTGGAGCTAAAGCGTTTTTCGCCCAAACGCGCCGCCTCTTTAGCCGTCCTCTCCAGTCTCATATCAAAACACGCCGCGCATCTAGCGCCCTTTTCCGGCTCGTCCTCCAACCCTCGCGCCGCCGCCGCAAAGCCGTCTATATCGTATTCGCCTTCAAGAAAAGCGATATTAAGCCGATCGCAACAACGTTTAGCGTCGATCATGCGCGATAGATACTCGCTTCGCGGACAGATATTAGGGTTGTAAAAAAACCCGACGAGCGCCTCGTTTGGATATTTTTCGCTTAAGCGCGTCAAAAAATACCAGCTATCCACGCTGCAACAGATATGAACGATCATCGCGCCCTCTTGATTTTTATCGGGCGATTATAATGTTTTTGATCGCTCGAAGCAAATTATAATTTCCCCAAAAATTCGCCATTTTTTAAGAATATATTAAGCATAAAGCTAGTAGCATATCGTCATCTCATAACCAAAAAGGAGGATTCTATGAGACGTTCAGCGTTTACGATGATCGAGCTGATCTTCGTTATTGTGATTTTAGGTATCTTGGCGGCGGTCGCGTTGCCGAGATTTACAGGCGTTCAGGACGACGCGCTAGTCTCTAGCGAAAAAACTGGTATTGCCGCGGTACGCACCGGCATTACAGCTATTCGCGGTCGCGCTTTGGTTCGAGGTCCTACGGAGGCGGACATTAACTTAACCGTCTACGACGAGCAAGGCGCTCAGTATAGGCTTAATATTGGAAGAAATGCCGGCACAACTTTTGATGAGGAGACAATAAGCTCTTCCGGTTTTCCTAACGGGCTTAGCGGAGACGGTTGGGGCGCCACTATTAAGACCCAACAAGATTCGACAAGCGGTAGTAACGACGAAGGTTCAACGGCGTTGGTTACGGTGCTTGAGCCGGGAAATCGCGGTACGTATAGAACTTTTGGATCCGATGCTGATGGCAATAAGAGCGTTATTATCGGTCCGGCAACTGGAGGCGTTACGGCTAGTGATGTTGAGTTGTGCCAAGGCAAATGGTGGAGATACGAGCCGTTTGGCGGTACTATGACGCAACAAGGGACGTGCAATGGCGGAACCGGTCCGGCTGGCAGTGCCGACGGGACTAATAGTAATCCTTAGGGGATGATTTAGTCCCTTTGGGATTTTGTCCGTCTTTATTAGTAAAGACGGACGCTTTATTGTATAACGAGTTTTTTGTTTAACCATTTCAGTCAAGCGTCTTCTGTTTGATAGCTTTTTCTTGTGGTTCGCCCTGCTTTTTTCGCGCCCTCCCGAATTTTACCGCGATTTATAATGATCTTGCTTTTTATCATTAAAATTATGACATGATTCGTTATGTTTGAGACAAAGCGCTATCATTGCGAAATCTCAGTAGAAGGAGGTTTCCATGAAAAGTTCGGCTTTTTCGATGATCGAGATGATCTTCGTTATCGTCATATTGGGCATACTCGCCATAGTCGCGCTACCAAGGCTTACCGGCATTCAGGACGACGCGCAGATCGCGGTGGAAAAAAGCGCGATCGGTTCCGTCCGATCCGCATTGCAAACCGTTCGCGCTAAGGCGATCGCCAAAGCGGGCGGAGAGTTTAATATAAGCGTTATCGACAAGGGCGGTCTGTTTTACAGCGTAGCCTATCCGGCGAATACGCTTATCGCGGCAGATCAAGAGGACGAAACGGGCGTCAGCGTTACAAACTATCCAAACGCTCTAAGTCTGAGCGCTTGGAGCGGCGGTAGCGCGTCGCGAGGTGACGCGACCGAAGTTACGCCTAAATTTGAAAGCTACGAAGACGACGACAAAGGCTCTACGGCGCTAGCCATCGCTCTGGAGCCAAACGGACGCGAGGATTTTTCCACCTTTAGCGCGCCGCCGCACCCAGGTTATACGCCCGCCGCGGTTAGCGGCGGAACGATCAGCTACATTACGGGGCGCGCCTCAAAATATGTCGCGGACCAAAACGCCGACCCTTGCGTAGGCAAGTTCTGGGTTTATAACTCCGTATCCGGTCATATCTTGATAGCGGGAAAATGTCTTTCGGGCTCTTAACCATCAACGCGAAAGAGCGCTCGCCGCTTTTTCGCGAAACAAAAAAACTGATCGCTAACCAGACGTTACATTTCATCTTCGTTTCTTCCTTTATGCGGCATGCGTCGCTTTTGCGGCGCGCGGCGCGTTAATCGCGCATAAGATTCTTTTTTCTAGCCTGCCTAATAGCTAGTCGCCTAATTCGCGCGCGTCTTTAAGATCGTCTAAAACGGCATCAACGATGGCGCGATTGTGGTAAGCTAACGCAAGTTCTGGATCGATCTTGATCGCCTTCCAATGTTTAGCGCCTATAAAGACAAGCGCGGGCGCAAAATGTTTGTTGCCCGTTTCAAGATTGATGGCAAGACACAACGCAAAACAATCGGCTACGAAGGCGATCGATACGCGATGACAGCTAAAAAAGCATTTCTTATCAAAGAGGAAATAAAACAAAAAACTAGAAACGGCGAATATCAAGTTGATCCCAAAGGCAAGACTTTTGACAGCGTTTTTGAGGCATACCTTGAAAGCGTTACGCCAATCGAAAGCGCGAAAACCATTGAAAACAAGCGATATAACTACAAAAAACATATTGAGCCTTACGCCGCAAAGCTGCTATAAGCTCGCTTGATACGGCGTTTTGGCAACAGATAATCAATAGAGCGCTTAAAACAAATTTGGCTCCGACAACAGTCGATAAAATCAAAAACACCATTAAAAAAATCTATGACTACGCAATTTCAAGTCAATGGGCGACCACAAATCCAGCCATTAGAGTCAAATTGCCTCAATATGACGATCGAGTCGAAGTTGATTTGACCATGGAAGAATCCAAAAGACTTTACCAAACAATAATTCACTACCCCCACCCAATTTTTCGCGGCGTTTTTATCTTTTTGCTTCACGGACGAAGACGTAATGAGGTTTTGAGTCTTGCTTGGGAAATGATTGATTTAGATAAAAACATCTATCAAATACCATCGGCGATAAACAAAGCGCGTAAAAATATGACCTATCGCTTAACTCCGCTTTTGCTTGAAGCCCTTAGATTAAGTCCTACGCAAACAGGTTTAACGTTTCCAAGTCCAGCTACAGGCAAAAAGATTGTCAATACAAGGCACATTTGGAAAGACATTCTCAAAAAAGCTGACATTCAAAAACCTATGCGCCTTCACGACTTGCGCTATCTGAGCTTGTCTGCTCACTGCTGGCGCAGTCGAGCTTTAGTTGGGAAACGAACGGTTATCGAATAAAGAGGGTTATCGCAATACGTATCCAATAAAAAACCTAAACAACACACACAACGCCGCAACAACAAAAAAAATGAAGGCTAACCGCGATATATGTTTTTCTGTTCCCTATGCGAACTACTAAAATGCATAATGTTTTATCTTCAATGCTTGCGATAACGCGATAGTCGCCTACGCGATAACGCCCAGCAATCGCCCAATTGTGAACCCTTAAGCGGTTTGCCGACGCTACGCAGATTATCAAGCGTAGCAAGACGTTCGCGCAGAAACTTTGTAATGCGAAGCGCGATCGCTTTGTCTATTTTAGCAAGGTCTGATTTCGCGCCGTCGCCTAATTTAATTAGCCAACCCAAGCTCTTGCTCTACTTCTTCGATGGAGTAGGTCTTGCTACGTCCCGCGCGAATGTCGATTAGCCTTTGCTCGGCAATATATAAATCTTCAAGATCGTCCAAATACTCAATAATAGCTTGACGAGCATAAAAAGTTTTGGTTCGACCCGTAGACTGGACTAGCGCCGCAAGTCTATCTTCGATTTCGCGCGGCAACCTAATAGCTAACATCCGGTTAGACTCCTTCCTTTAAGGCGTTATACAAGCATAACATAATCTTAAACGACACACACACACAACGCCGCGAGGCGTTGGGTTTCGCGCGGGCGCCTCTGCGTGTCTTTTTTATTAATTTCTCTAAATAGATCAAATACTATATGGGTAATGCGTATTAACGGGGGCGTTAATAAGGATTAACAGTGGTGTTAATGTGTATTAACGGGGGCGCTAATGGAGATTAACGGGGGCGTTAATGTGTATTAACGGGCAGGCGATTTGTCTCCCATTTTGTCCCTTGAAACTTTCAAGGCATTAACAAAAACGGAACAAAGCCGCTTGCGAAGGCGGCGACTCCCACGGGACTCGAACCCGTGTATCCACCGTGAAAGGCGGTAGGCATAAATATGCGCAAAATAACCCGCATGCAACAAATAAACTTGTTATAAAACTTTGTTTGTTAACGTATAAAATAAATATTTAAAAGAGCAAATAAAAGCTAGAAAATAGGATATTATGTATATAATGTGCAATCTCAAGTGTTACCCATATAGGAGCGTGTATGGCATTTGTAAAATTGAGAGGCGCTCAATACGAAGGCGTTTATACCTATTACAGTCGCTTTAGTTAGACGCATTGACGTCGCGATATACGCTTCTTTAACGGCGTTTGCGACGGCAATGTCCGCCTCGCTAACGTCTTTGCCGCTCAGTAGCGTAAAACGGAGAGAATAAAAGACTTAGCCTTAACGAGACCTTCGGTTTCAAATCGGCTCCGCGCGATCGCCAAAGGGATCAAACGCCGTTATACTCGCTTTGACAAGCCCTCTTGTCTTGCAATCATTTAGCGCGCGAAAACGATAAAACGCGAGTTACGCCAAAGGCTCTAACCGCAACGCTCTTTTGCTCGCTATCGTGCCTTTTCTCAGTCCGCTATCCGCCGCGAAAGGGTGCGCGTAGAGCAAAAAGCCCGCCTTTTTCATTCGCTCCCTTACGATATGCGAAGCGGAGTAGGTAGTCAAAACTCCGGAGGGCTTTAGCAGACGAAAAAGATCGGCAAAAAAGCTCTCGCTCCACAGCTCGGCGTTGGCGCGAATCGAAAACGGGTCTTGAAAAATTACGTCAAACTCGTCCGTTTGCTCTTGAACTAACTTCGCCGCGTCGCCTAAAACAACCTGTAGCAAGACGCGATCGTCTTTATAACGCAGCTCTTTTGACACGCGATCTATGATCGGGCGATACCCTTCGAGTTCCTTTGGATACGGCAGATTTGGCAGATAGACGATCAGTTCGCGATCGATTTCAGGCGCGATAATCTCTATTTTGCCGCTATGATTCGCGATCGCGCATAACGAGTTGTAGCCTAGACCGAAGCATATATCCAAAACGCGAATCTTTTCGCCGATCGCGGCGAAAGCGAACGCGGGGCGGATATGTTTTTCTAGCGTCTCTCTCAACGCGCCCTCGCCGACGCTGTGATAGTGTTCGCCGTAGCGCTCGCTAAAAAGCGTAAAGGAGTTATCCGCGCTTTGAACGAGACGCATAGGACAGGTAACAATAGAGCGCTATAGCCGCGATCAGCATCGCCGCCGATAACGCCTGCCCCATCGTCAGCCATTGGAAGGCGATAAAGCCAAGCTGCGAGTCGGGCGCGCGGAAAAATTCGACGATAATTCTGGCGATCGCATACAGCGCGAGATACAAAAGCGTCATTTGCCCGTCGAATTTGCGTTTTTGATAGACGCAAGCCAAGATCGCGAATATGACGACGCCCTCTAGCGCCGCCTCGTATAACGCGCTTGGATGGCGCAAAACCCCTTCTACTAAAACGCCCCACGGCATAGTCGTTTCGCGTCCGATTAGCTCGGCGTTTAGAAAGTTGCCGATCCTTCCAAAGGCGTATCCCGCCGATCCGCTAACCGCCGCGAGATCGAATAAAAACCAAACGTTGAATCGGTAGCGGCGCGCAAACGACAGGAGAGCGATCACGACGCCCGCGATCGCGCCGTGGTAACTCAAACCGCTTATGCCGATCCGATCGCCCGCGAACGGATTAAAAATCTGCCAAGGGCGCGCCAGCAGATACGCGACGTTTGGATCGTAGAAGATCACGTAGCCGATTCTAGCGCCCAAAACCGCTCCGATCACAAACCAGATAAAAAGCGACTCGAAGCGCTCTAAGCTCATCGCGTTCCAATGACCAAGCCGCACCGCGCGCCGCCCCCACAGATAGCCTACTATAAGCGCCGTAACATACATCAGCCCATACCAGCGCAGCGAAAACGCGCCTACTGAAAAGATGATCGGATCGTGCCAGCCATAGAAGTTTTGCCAAGTTTCAAGCATCGGTTTTATACTCTTTGATCGCCTGCGCGATAAGCTCCAGCGGGTGCATAAACGTCTGTTTTGCGCCGCTGCGGTTAAGCGCCTCGCTAATTTGCATACGGCAAGCCGAACACTCGGCGCTGACGATCTGCGCGCCTGTTTCGGCGATCATATCGGCTTTGTTCGCGCCCACCGATTTAGCTAGAGCAAACCGCTCGCTTTGGATCGTAACGCCGCCAAAACCGCAACATTGCGACGGCGCGCTCATCTCCTTGATCTCGTAGCTTCTGGCGAGAAACGCGCGAGGCTCTTTGAAAACGCCCAACGTTTTTTTGGCGTGGCAGGGATCGTGATAGGTAACGCTCGCGATCTTTTGGCTCAAATCTGGCGTTATTTGCAACAGATCGGTGTTTTTATACAGCCATTGCGAAGCGATAAAGCTCTTATCGACGATGCGTTTAATCCGATCGATCCACTCCGGTTCGTCTCGCATAACGTGAAGCCAATCGTTGATAATCATATTAGAGCAGGTCGCTTCGGGAATCAAAATCGCCTCTACCGAATCCACAAACAGCTCAAAATACTCGACGTTATACTTAATTAACCATTTAGTGGATTTGGTATCGCCCGTGAAATAGCTCGGCGCGCCGCAACAAAGCTGATCTTTGGGGATAAAAGCGTTGATTTTCAGCGCCTTTAGAAGATACAAAAGCGAGTCGCCCACGTCGGTATAGGCGTAATTTGCCATACAACCGATAAAGATCGCCGCCGTTTTTTCGCCGCCAAAGTTCATTCGCTCCGGATAGGCGTTCAGAAAACTTTTTTGCGCAAGAGGCGGCAGCAGTCGCCCCCGCTTTGTCATCGGCATGGGAAATCTAGCGCGCATGCCGTTTGCCGCGCTCGCAAAAAAGCACGATTTGACGACAAAGCCTAGTTTCGCGGCGGCATCTTGCAAGAAACGACGTTTTAGCAGGAAAAAGACGATCCTCTTAAACCACGCCATGCCATATTTCTCGACGCTTAGGGCGCGCGCGTTTTCGATTAGCGTATCGGTTGGAATCTTGCTTGGGCAGACCGCTACGCAACTAGCGCATAAAAAGCAGGTTTCAAAGATTTTCTTTAAGTTTTTATCTAGCTTGAGCGATCCGTTCTGCATACTCGCCATTAGGTGTATAAATCCCCGCGGGCTTGTCGTCTCGTCGCGGCTGACGGAGTGGATCGTGCAATCGGGAACGCACTTTGCGCACTTGACGCACGCTTCGGCGTATTCGGCAAAGTCAAATTCGTTTTTCATAGCCGCAAATTATATCAGCCCTCCCTAAATACCCATAATTTCAATACGACAAAGTTCGCTATAGGCGCTAACGCCGATATAATAAAGTAACCGATTAAATAGTGTGCGCCGCATAGCTCAACCAAGTATGCTATTAGTAGAGTTAGCGCAAAAGCGAAAGCGTAAGAGGAGACAAACTTGAGGTATGATTTTACGCAAATTTGCCGCCCAAAAACAAAACGGCTTTGTAAAAGATACGAAATTGCGTTTACGATCGCGAAAGTCAACGCGTTAGCCAAGACCGGATTAAAATAACAAAGCTCGATAAACCCGCTTAAAACAACGCCGTAAAGAAGCGTAACAAACGTTCCAATTACCAGATACTTTACAAAGCTCTTTGAAAACATTTTATTTTAATAAAATTCTTTAACTCGTAAAAGCGTTTTTTGATAAACGGCGCCGATACTATCGCGCCTATAATAACCAATTGCCACCAAGGATCGCGGTATCGAGCGTGTCCCGGCGCCGCCGACGCGACAAGCAGATAGGCGCTTAAAGCAAAGATATAAGTTTGCGTTATATCGAATTTAAGTTTTTGAGCAAGAACGCCCGCAAAATATAGAGCATATACGCCGCATAGATAAAATATATAGATAAACCCAATAAAACCGATTGGCTTCGATAACGAAAAGCCGACTAGACGTCCGGCGACTTCGGTTGGTCCAAACATCTCTCTAAATAAACCCGTAAAGCATTTGGCGATGTAAGCTATCGGGCGGGCGCTTATATACTCTTTGGCGACGCTTCCCAACAAGACGGCTCTTTGCGCGGGATTAAGATCGTCTATGGTTTCAGACGGATATTTTTCGTTAAACAAATCGCGAACGACGGCGCGAGGATCATTGACGCTGGTAGAATCATATTCTAATATCCAAGCAAAATACTGATCGCCCGCCGCGTTGGTGCAGTATTTTGCTACGCCCGTTTGAACGTAGTTGCGAGCGATCCAGCCTCCGCAGCATAACAGATACGCTATGAAAAATATAAAGAATATGCTTAACTTAATCTTTTTCAGCGCGGCGGCGATCAGTAGCGCGACGCATAGGAGTAATCCAAAGTAGATCAAAATAGGACGGACAAGTATTGCATAGTTAAACAACGCGGAAAAAATAGCAAAATCATAGAAGCGAGCGCCGAACTTAACAAACTTAACGAAAAAATAAAAAGAGAATATTATCAACGAGCCAAAAAACGCTTCCGTTAAAATTGTAAATTGAAGCTCAAACGACGTAAGAGAGATTACGATAAGAAACAGGCTCAAAAAAGCAAGACGAAAGGAAACGCCGAGCAATTTAAGGATTTGATAAACAACAAAAAGTTTGACGGCTACCAAAATTACTTGCGCTATTACCACAACGGAGTTATCGCCTCCAAGAGCGTAAAACAGCGCCAAAAGAAGAGGATATCCAGGCGTTCGATTTGTGTCCGCGTTAATGCCGTCGTAGCTGAAAAACAAAAGATCGATTAAATTGCGCGCCGTAGTAACATAGCCGTCGCTATCTGGAGATAACTGAGCGTTGAAATCGTAAATTAGATAGAAATAAACAAGGCTGAAAAGAGCATAGATCGCGCAAAAAAGGCAGACGATCGTATATTCTCGCGATATTTTTGTCATTTAGCGGGGGGGGGGGGGGGGGGGAATAAATTTTGCGGAAATATAATTCAAATTGTTCTTTGCCGTTTTGCGATATCGCGTCTAAAATTAACCCGCAAAAGAACGAGATAACTCCGCACAAAGCAAGAAATCCGCTCGTAATTAAAGTCGGAAAACGAGGAACGACGCCCGTGCGGATATATTCAAAGAAAACAGGCGCGAATAACGCCGCGGCGGAAACGATAAGCAATAAAGCCGTAAATCCGAAAAACTGTAACGGGCGATAACGACGCAAGGCGTTAAATATAGTTATAAGAACCCGCGCTCCGTCTTTGAAGGTGTTTAGCTTGCTTGCGCTTCCGACGGGACGATCCCGGTAATCGATCGCTATCGAATGAATCGATAGCCGTTTGTCTAACGCGTGTATAGTCATAGCCGTTTCAATCTCAAACCCTTGGCTCAACGCGGGAAAGGATTTAACAAATAAACGACTAAACGCGCGGTATCCCGTCATAACATCGCTAATCGGTTCGCCATTTTTGACAAAAAGCGCGTTTATAAGAGAACAAACCAGCCAATTGCCAAAGCCGTGAAACGGGCGTTTGTTTTCGGCGGCATAAGTGGAGCTTAACCGATCGCCTATAACCATATCTATCCTTTTTTCTAACACAATTTCTGACATCTCCGTAGCGCGATCGGCAGGATAAGTATCGTCTCCGTCGACCAAAATATAACAATCCGCGTCGATTTGTAAAAATTGAGAACGAACAACGGCGCCCTTACCTTGTCGTCTTTCGCGGCGGACTATCGCTCCGGCTTTAAGCGCTATTTCGGCGGTATCGTCCGTCGAATTATTGTCATATACAAATATCTCCGCCGTCGGCAACGCCGTTTTGAAATCTTTAACGACCTTTTCTATCGTCCGCGCTTCGTTATAGCATGGGATAATAACCGCGATTTTGCCCATAGTCGTAATTTTATAAAGACAGGGCTTAATACAATACGAAATTATGTTGCGACTTACGCTTTTTAACGATCAGTCCTCCGTAACCTGCTTTGTTACTCGAAGGAGCGGCGGGGTTAGCCTTCCGCCTTACGATACTCTTAATTTGGGCGCGAACGTCGGCGACGATCCAAAAGCCGTCGCGCGAAACCGCGCTATTGTAGCCAAAATATCGGGCGCGAAAGACGTCGTTTATATGAATCAAATTCATAGCGATCGCGTAATCGCGATTAGCCAAGCGCCGCAGACGCCGCCCGAATGCGACGCGACGATCTCAAACGCGCCGAATATCGCGCTCGCCGTTTTAAGCGCCGATTGCGTTCCGATTCTGCTTTTTGATCCCAAACGCAAGGCGATCGGCGCGGCGCACGCGGGACGGCGCGGGACGGCTTCGGCGATCGCGATTAAAACGATCGAGGCTATGCAAAAAATCTACGGAAGCGATCCAAGCGATATATTAGCCGCGATAGCGCCCGCTATTTGCGGAAAATGCTACAAAATCGACGGCGAGATCGCGAGCGAGTGGCGCAAACTGCCAAGCTACCTTCAGCCCGCGCTGCGCGGGGATCGTTTGGATTTGCCGCTCGCCAATCGCCTGCAACTGCTAACGATCGGCGTTTTGGAGCGTAATATCGAAACGATCGATATATGCGCGTTTGAAGATCAAACGCTGTTTTCTTACCGCCGCGCCAATCCTACGGGGCGGTTTGCCTCCGTTATCGCGCTAAACTCGCGCGGCGACCTAGCAAAACGCGATCGCTTATTAAACGAAGCGGGTTAAAGCTCGGCGAAATTTTTTAGTATGCGCAGACCTACGTCGCTACTTTTTTCGGGGTGCGGCTGGATAGCGTATATGTTGGCGCTTTGAACCGCGCAGACAAATTCGTAGCCGTAAAAGGCTCTGCCGATCGCGATACTTTCGTCGCAAACCGCGTGATAGCTATGAACGAAATAGAGCCGATCGCCGTCGGATACGCCCTCGAAAAGCGGCGAAGATCGCGCGATATTTAGCTTGTTCCACCCCATATGCGGGATTTTGATCGCGTGCGCCGCTTTTGTCGGATCGAAGCGTTTGACCGTCCCCTTTAGCAGACCCAACCCGATTGCCTTTGGCGATTCCTCGCTGCTTTCAAAAAGTAGCTGCAAGCCTAAGCAAACGCCTAGCAGCGGCTTGCCTTTGGCGACAAACGTTTTGATCGCTTCGTCCATCGCGCTCTCTTTCAGATGATCCGCCGCGTCGCCAAACGCGCCCACGCCGGGCAAAATAGCGCGATCGCACGCGCTTAACTCGTCCGGCTCGCGAACGATTTTCGCCTCTTTGCCGATCTTTTTTAGCGAGTTTAGCAGGCTCGCTAAATTACCCATTTTATAGTCCGCGATTCCAATCACGAGGCGATTCCTTGCGAAGTTTAATCAAGATCGTAGCAGGGTTAAGCAAAATTAACATAGCATTCGCTTTTTACTTTTGGAGGAATTGACTATGAAAAAAGAGCTTCACCCGCAACTTATCGAATGCACGGTCAGTTGCGCCTGTGGCAATACATTTACGATTCAATCGACTAAAGAGACTATTCGCTTGGACATTTGCGACAAATGCCACCCCTTCTACACGGGAAGCGAAAAGGCGGTTGACGTAACGGGTCGCGTCGAGAAGTTTAACAAGAAATACGGCTTGGCGTAATTCCAAGCCAATCGCTTGCTAAGTCTTGTTCCGACGCCGATTGGCAACCTAGACGATCTCGGTTTTCGCGCCGCCGAAAGGCTGACGAAAGCCGAGATTTTTTTTTGCGAGGATACTCGCGTAACCAAAAAACTACTACGATTGCTGGGCGATCGGCGCGGCGTTCGGTTTCGTCCCGACGCGCGCTTTATTTCGCTCCACAGCCACAATGAAAAATCCGTCCTAGAGAGCGTCGATCGCGCCCTGTTTGATCGAGCGTGCGTCTATGTCAGCGACGCGGGTATGCCGTGCGTAAGCGATCCGGGCGCGCTTTTGATCGATTACGCGATCAAGAACAAGATCGAATACGAGGTTCTGCCGGGCGCCAACGCGGCGCTAACCGCTTTTGCCGCGAGCGGATCGGCAAGCGGCGAAAAATATATATTTTACGGGTTTTTGCCGCATAAAGCCGAGGCGAGGCGATCGGAATTGACGGCTCTGCTACGTTATCCGTTCGCGATCGCGCTGTATGAGTCCCCGCGCAGGATCGCCGCCTTCGCCGCGCTGATCGCAGAGCTTGCGCCCGATCGGAGGATCGCCGCCTTCAAAGAGATGACCAAATTGCATGAAAAGCGCTATATCGGCGCGGCGATCGGGTTTGCAAAGGCGCTTGAAACTATGAGCGCTAAAGGCGAATGGACGATTATACTAGCGCCAAACAAAACGCCGTTAAGCGCGCGAAACGAGGCGCTGATCGACGAGGTAAAAAACCTAAAAGCCCCGATCAAGCCGCTGTCTAAAATCCTAGCGAAACTTAGCGGCGAAACGTCGGGCGCGTGGTATGAAAGGCTGCGTCAAAATGCGAACGCCTAACGCGAACTTGATAGAATTATTCGCATGGTGATTTTCGGCAAGCAACCGGTGCTTTACGCGATCGAGCGCCATAGCGATATGATCGAAACGCTGTTTGTCGCCAAAGAGTTGGACAAAAAACTCTTTGCCAAACTCAAAAGCGCGAAAAAGCCGATCGAGGTTTTGGACTTCAAAAAAGCGCAAGCCCTCGCGCGAGGACAGAATCATCAGGGAATGCTGGCTAAAATCAGAGCGCTTTTATTTCGTGAAAACGGCGAGGCTTACGATTCGCGGTTTGTCGTGATGTGCGCGGGGGTTACGGACGCGGGCAATTTAGGCGCTATTGTCCGCACCGCCTACGCGCTGGGGGTCGGTTCGTTTGTTTTTGGCGGCGTTAATAGCGTTAATTTGGAGGCGCTAATCCGAACCTCCAGCGGCGCGGCTTTGTCTATGCCGCTTTTTTTGATGCCGAACGAACGCGAGGCGATCGAGCTTTTTAAGCAAAAGGGGTTTTTGACGATCGGCGCCGACGTCGGCGGCGAGGACGCGAGAACGTTTGACGACAAAGAGCGAAAAAGGCTTCTTGTTTTAGGCGCGGAGGGATACGGTTTGAGCGAGCGGACGTTGAAAAAGCTAGATCGTCTTGTTTCGATAACGATGGAGCGCGAATTTGACTCCCTGAACGTCTCCGCCGCCGCCGCAATTTTGATCGACAGGATAAGACGGTGAGTAGTGGATTTGAAACCTTAAAAACGATGAACGTAAACGAAATGTATCGCCAAACGCGCATTTCGGTAGCGGAATTGCAGGCGATCCTTTCTAAGCGCTTTGAGAACTTCAACCGAGCCAAAGCGCTAGGCTTTTTCAGGATTTTAGAGCGCGAATACAACTTGGATTTGAGCGATCTGGTCGCCGAATACGAGGCGTTCTACGGCGCGAAAGAGGAAAACAACCAGATATTTGTCGTCGCGAAAGAGGAGAAAAACCATATAGGCAAATACCTGATCGTCGTCCTCGCGCTTATCGCGATAGCGCTTGGGTGGGCGTTCGCGAAATTCGCGGTCGAGCTTCCGCAAAGCGCGGAGCGGACCGCAGCCGCTCCGGCTCCGATCGAAAACGCGCAAAATCCGCTGATAGAGAGAGCCATGCAAACGATCGACGAACCAGAGCCGACGGAAACGCTTGCGCCAATCATAGTAGAGCCGATCGAAACGGAGCAGAGTCAAATTGCGCAGGTTTTGGAATTTTACGTGATTCCCGAAGGCGATCTGTGGATTCAGACCAACTACCTCGATACCGGAGAGCAGGAGCAAAAGACGATTTCGGCGCGATACGATTTTGATTCGACTAGAGAAGCCGATTTTCTATTCGGACACGGCAGGTTTAAACTAGTTTGCGGAACTACCGTGATGGAGCCGCAATCAAACATACGGCAAAGAGTGCGTTTTAAAGACGGCGATATATCCCCTATTTTGATTACTCAGCCGAGAAACGCGCCGATAACGGAACAAAACGACACGGAGACAAACTAAAATATATGCGTAACATTCTCGCCTTTTTATGCCTGACAATCGCGGCGCTTGGCGACGCGATCAACGACAAAGTCCGCGCTTTGGTCGATCCTCAAAGTTATGTGATGCACCAAAGGCTTATCGAGATCGTATTCAAAAACCGCAAAGAGTTTTTAGCCGAGCCGGATCGCGCGGATAGCGTTAAGATCGCCGCGACGCTTAAAGACAACGGACTGCTGGATATATTTTACAAAGACGGTCCGCGCAATCTAAGCGCCACCTTCAGAACGACTAACAGTCCGCTGTTTTTTCTGAAAGCGGTGGGCGATAGTTTGAGCGATCTGGGCTACAACTTCACTCGTATCAGCGCTATGCGATCGGACGAGTTGTTTTTTGAATGGACGATCAGTTATCGAAGCGATCACGCTATCGATCCGGCGCAACTATCCAAAAAGCTCGCGGCGTTTCGCGTCAGGATCGACGATATTTCCAAGCAAGGAGACGATTGGAGCTACTCTTTGATAGCCAAAAATCCGACGTTGCCCGAAGCGATCGCGCTGGAATCCACGCATACTCTCGACAGTCCGCTGTCGATTCAGAATATGTCCGGCGAGTATTGGGTGAGACTGCCGCAACATTCGGAGTCGGATCGCGTCGGCATTCGTAAAAAAACGGGCGGGCTTTGGGTGGTTTACGCGGTTTTTTACGACGATTCGCTACAACCGATACAAACCGCTAGTTCGGCAAACGCCGTTAAAGTCTTTTTGTCCCCGTTTCCGCGAAACGCGGCGTATTTAAAGATCGCCGACAGCGATATAGCCGTCGCTCTTCAACACGGGCTACAATTGTGGATTGAGTAAAATATAATAAACAAGCGCTAGGTTAGCAAACATGTTCGACGAGATAGAATTCGACAAGATCAAAAGACTTCCAAAATATGTGTTCGCCGCCGTTGGCGAACTCAAAATGCAACAGAGACGCTCCGGAGAGGACGTGATCGATCTCTCTATGGGCAACCCCGACGGACCTACGCCGCGTCATATTATCGACAAGCTGATCGAAAGCGCGCAAAAGCCAAAGGTGTATGGCTACTCAGCGAGCAAAGGCATCTATAAACTACGTTTGGCGGCGGCGGATTGGTATAAGCGCAAATACTGCGTCGATCTTGATCCGGAGACGGAAGTCGTCGCCTCGATGGGCAGCAAGGAGGGCTACGCGCACCTCGTTCAAGCGATCGCCAATTTAGGCGATACGGCGATTATTCCCGATCCGTGCTACCCGATTCACTCGCAAGCGTTTATTCTGGCGGGCGGCAACGTGGCGCGTTTTGCTATGAAATTGCGCGAGGACCTCTCGTTGGACGAGGAGGCGTTTATCGACGACGTAAAAAGGTGTTTGGCTGAAACAAGTCCGCGCCCGAAATATCTCGTCGTCAATTTTCCAAACAACCCGACGACCGCGACCGTTACGCCTAAGTTTTACGAGAAAATTGTCGCGCTGGCAAGGGAGGAGCGCTTCTATATCCTAAGCGATATCGCCTATGCGGAGCTTACCTTCGACGGCTATCAAACGCCGTCGATTATGTCCGTCGCAGGCGCTAAAGATGTGGCGATCGAGAGTTACACGCTCTCTAAATCTTACAATATGGCTGGTTGGCGCGTGGGATTTATCGTCGGTAATCAAAAGCTGGTCGGCGCGTTGGCTAAGATAAAAAGCTGGCTTGATTACGGCATGTTTACGCCCATACAGGTAGCCGCCACGATCGCCCTAAACGGCGATCAGTCTTGCGTCGACGATATTAGAGAAAACTACCGCAAGCGACGCGACGCGCTTATAAAATCCTTCGCGAGCGCGGGTTGGGCGATCCCCTCGCCAAAAGCGAGTATGTTTGTGTGGGCGCATATCCCGCCGCCGCTACGCGATCTGGGCAGTTTAGAGTTCGCCAAAGAGCTGCTAATCAACGCCAACGTCGCGGTTAGTCCGGGCGTGGGTTTTGGTCCCGCGGGCGACGAATACGTCCGTATCGCTATGATCGAAAACGAAAACCGCATTCGTCAAGCGGCGAAAAATATCAAACGATTCTTTCGCGCAAATAACATTGTCGGCAGCGAAGAGTAATTGAAACGATCGGCGCTCTGGCTTTTTTTATGCTCTCTGCTGTGCGCCGACGATCCGTTGCAGCTTTCGCTTTCCGGTTTCCCCGCGAGACTTAATCCGCTTTTGGCGACGGATACCGTCAGCGGCGAGCTTAGCGGCTGGCTTTTTAACGGGTTGGTCAAATACGACAAAAACGCCAATATCGTCGGCGATATAGCCGAAAGCTGGCGTTTTGATGACTCGCGGACGGTAGTTTTCACGTTGCGCGACGATCGTTTCTGGCACGACGGAGAGCGCGTTACGGCGCGCGACGCGGTTTTTACCTACGAAACGGCTATGAGCGGCAAGATTTCCACGCCCTACAACTCCGATTTTATGCTGATCGAGTCTCTTGAGGCGATCGACGATTTCACGCTTCGGGTTCGTTATAAAGCCCCGTATTTTAAAGCGCTTGAAACGTGGATGATGGGGCTGATTCCAAAACATATTCTGCAAGACGATCCCGATTTGATGACAAGCTCGTTTAATACGCGCCCGATCGGCAATAGTTTTTATCGTATGGACGAGCTAGTTTTATCGCGCAACGCCGAGTTAACGGCGTATAAAGACTACAAACCGCGTCCGGCGTTGATCGACAAGGTTGTATTTGAATACGTTCAAGAGCCGAGCGTCGAGTTTTTGAAGCTCAAATCGCGTTCTTTGCATATCGGTTCTCTGGACGCGATGCAACTTGAACGCCAGATTGACGATCGGTTCAAAGAGGCGTATCGAATCGTGGAAAGCCCCTCGTTTGGCTACAGTTATTTGGGGTTTAACCTCAAAAATCCCAAGTTTCAGGACCCGAAAGTCCGCGAGGCGTTCAGCTACGCGATTGATCGCCAAGAGTTGATCGACATTCTATTTCTAGGACACGGCAGGATATGCAACGGTCCTATTTTGGAGGGCGCGCTGGGCTATAACCCAAACGTCAAAGCGCCCGTTAGGGATGCGGAGAAAGCCAAGAAACTACTCGCCGAAGCGGGATACGATAAAAGCCGCCCGTTTATTACGGAAATATCGACCAACTCTAGCAACCCGATCAGAATGTATGCGGCGCAAATTATTCAGCGGCAACTTATGGACGCGGGCATAGAGGCGCGTCTGCGCGTGATGGAGTGGCAGGCGTTTTTGAGCCGAACGGTAAACGCGCGAAATTTCGAGATTGTGTTGATGGGGTGGAGCGTTCCGCTTATGCCCGATCTCTCTCCGATCTGGCGTTCCGACAACGATAAGGCGGGCGGCTTTAATTTTGTCGGATACAAAAACGAAGAGGTCGATCGGCTAATAGAGCTTGCCAAAGGCGTTTCCGATCGCGAGCGGATCGCCAAAATATTCGGCGATATAAGCGAGATTATCGCGAAAGACAATCCCTACATATTTCTCTACTCTCCAAATTCTATTGCCGCCGTTTCGCGCAAAATAGAGCCGATCGAACCGACGCTAATAGGCTTTATGCACAACCAGCACGAATGGCGAATCTCTCCATGAAAAAGCGCTAGACTTACATAAAATGATATTTTAGGAGAGACAATGGCGGGGCAGACGTTAGAATTTGCGGATTTTAGACCTTTTCTTCGCCACGAAATCGGCGAATTGTCGCGTATTCGAGAAGAACAAAGAAAATTCACCGTTATGTTTTTGCAGTATCACGACGCCGATCGTATGTTCAAGGCGCTTAGAGATACGTTAAGAACCGCCGACGTTATTTTTCGTAAAAACGACGTTTTCTTTGTCGTTATGCCGGCGACCGACAAGGAGGGCGCTATGCATGTGGCGAGGACGCTAGAGGAGCATTTCGGACACGCTATCGCGGACGTCAACGCCACGTGGCCAGAAGACGGGCTTAGCGAAGGCGAACTGCTTGGAAACTTTTCGCAATATATAAGGGCGAAATGCGATCTAGATTTAATGGGGATACTCCGCTAAATCCGCCCGCGTAAAGTTTATTTGATCGCTTGCCGACGCTACTTCCCAATCGCTTTCGGCGCTCCTTAAACTTGTCGTCGGATCGCCAAAACGCCGCCGCCGCGCTCTCTTTGTCATACCCGCGAAACGGTTATCTATCTAAATACGCCGAGGGTATAAAAGACGGAACCCCGCCTTTCTCCGGCGATTACGGGCGGCAAACCGCCCTATCGCTCCGCGCGGGAATGACGGAGAGAAACAGGAATGAGAATGCGCGTTATGCCGCGCGATTTTTGCCTCTTTTTGCGTTATATCGGCTCTGCTTTTATAGCGGCGCTCATAAAGCATTAGCGCGGTTTTGAAAAAACGCCAAAAATTCCGTCGATTGCGCGCCGCGATTTTGGCGCTTTGGTTTTTGGTAAAGGCGTTGTCGTTAGTTTGCGCGGCTTTATCGCGCCGTCGCGCGCGGGAGAAAATAGGCGAAAACCGATTGTCGGCGCTTTTGCGATCGGTTGATCGTTCAAGAGCTTGTTTTCTACCATCATCTGCGAGAAATCGCAACCAAATTTCCACGCTGGGGCATAGCGGCGAGACTTGTTTGCTCTTATAATTTGCCGCAACCGCTTAGTTAGCGCGTTTTAGATCGTCTAGCTTTTCGTAATAAACGACCAAGCGCTCGCGGGGCTTATTTCGAGTTTATGGGCTATGACTTTTGGTCGGTTTGCGAGCCGATCGTCTCTTGGCGAGCGTTTTGCGGCGGGGTTTTCGCGCGCGTTTCGATCCCTCTTTGCGGCGACGGCTTGCGACGCCGCCCGTTTATCGTATTTTGTCGCGCCTCAAGCGCTCTGAATTTTTTGAGCAGATTGTTTTTCTCTAAGTATCGCTCGGCGTTTAACGCGCTTGTTTTGGCGGTTTTTTGCGCCGTTCTGAGCGCCGCGCGAAAGAGCGGCAGAAACTTGCGGGGGATACGCCTTAGATCGATTAACGCGCGATTGCGGTTGTAGTTTGCCGTTATCCGCTCAAGCTCCGAATCGTTTTTGTAATACGCCCTGAAACTCTCGACGCTAGAAATATCGATCTCTTTTAGCCTTGCGTCCGTCAGCTTTCTTCTGCCGGAGCTTTTAATAAGATATTCGTCGCCTAGGTAGATGCTGGGCACGCTATCGGAGCTATCGCCGCGCAAAAGCTGCGCTTTGAAAGCGTGCGGATCGAACGTTAAAAAACTGCGTTTGCCCACGCTCCACTGGCTGATATTTGGCGCGCGCAAAAGCTGCGTCAAATCCTTGTCCGAAGAGATAATAAGGTGGCGTTTGTCTTTCGGCGCGTAAAAGCGACACGCAAAAGCGATAAGATCGTCGGCTTCCATAGCGTCGATAGAAACTATCGCGTAGGGCAGATTCTCTCTCATCTCGTCTATTATCGAATCTTGCAGATTGTGGAGTTTATCCCAATCCACGTCGTCGTTTTGCCGTCTTTCGGCGCGTTTTTTCTTATATCCCGCGAAAATCTCCGCGCGCCAATACTTGCCGGAGTCCGTGAAAATATGAAGTTTCCCGTATTTATGAAAGCGCGCGACGATAGCAAAAAGACGGTTTAGAAACGCCAAGCGCAAGCGGTCTTTGGAATACATCAGCCCCTGTTTTTTTAAACCGAACGCGACTTGTATAAACAGCGAACTGAAATCCAAAAACAGCATTCTCGTCCTTTCTCCAAAGCTACGTATCATATAATAACGATTATTTGTTTTAGCCTTAAAAACGGTTTGAACGCCGCCATTTAGGTCAAAACTAAACGCTTTGCACGCTATCAAGTCCCGATCGATTTTCTTTCGCTATTATAAGCAACCAATCGACTATTTATCGAGTCAAACAACGGAGAACGGCAATGCCCGAAAACAATCAAGACGCCGTTAGCGGCATGGAGCAGGTGCGCAATTTACTATTTGGCGCGCAGGTTCAGCAGATAGAAGAACGCATCAAAAAATTGGAGGATTTTTTCGTTTCGCGCATCGACGCGCTTAAAAGCGAGATTGTCGAGTCGCTACAGCGGCAGGAACGATTGTTTCATAGCAAGATTCAAGAGGAGTCGTCGCGACGAAGCGAGGACAAAAACTTTATCGAAAGCAAAGAAGAGCGTCTTAGCGAGGAGCTTAAATCAAGCCTCGAAGCGCTAAGCGAATCGTTTTCAACAGCCCAAAGCGAAATGAGCGCGCGGCTTTTATGCGCTTTGAACGATCGGCATAACGACGCGCTAAGAGCGTTAAACGACCTAGCCGTTTTATTGCGCAGAGAGCTGGTCGCTAAAACCGCGCTCGCTAAGGCGTTTGCCGAATTAGCCGACGGCGAGGCAAACGAAATCGGGGTCTGCGCGAGCGATGAGAAATAACGCTCAAAACGACGACGCGCTCGCCGCGTCCGCCGAAAAAAGCGCGGAGCGGTTTTCTCCGGAAAAGACGATCGCCAAAGAGGCGAGAGAGCGTGAGTTACGCTGGAAGGATCTGCCGCCGCCCGTAAGCGATCCGGAACTTATAGAGCTAAGAAGGCGGCTGTTTGAACGCGAGATTTTTATAATCGACAAACTTAAGCAAACGCTTGACGGCGGGCGTTTCAGCGCGGGCGAAATGATGAAGATAATATCCGATTCTATCGTCGCGCGCGCGGGCAAGGACGAAAGATTTTCCTACGCGATGTCTCCGCTAGTGGAGCAAATTGTCTCCAAGTCGATGAAAATGCGTCAAAACGAGTTTGTCGATCTGCTGTTTCCGCTGATGGGTCCTTCCATTAGAAAATCGATCGCCGAAAATCTGCGAACGGCGCTAAACAATTTCTCAAAAAGTCTTGAAAACTCGCTCTCATGGCGCGGAATCCGCTGGCGCATAGAGGCTTGGCGCGCCGGCAAAAGTTTTAGCGACGTCGTTTTACTCCACACGGTCGTCTATAGCGTGGATCAGATCTTTTTTGTGCATAGCAAAACGGGACTGGCGCTAGCGCATATATTCAGGGACGGCGTGGAAAACCAAGAGGCGGATATGGTCAGCGCGATGCTTACCGCCATCAACGACTTTGCGCGCGACTGTTTCAAAGGCGACGCGCACGATCATTTAGAGTCGCTTAACATGGGCGCTCGCACGATTGTTATAGAAAAGCAAAACGAGGCTTATTTGGCGTGCGTCGTTCGCGGAACGCCAAGCGCCGAGTTTCGCGCGCGCATTCGCGACGCGCTCGATCGCCTAACGATCGAATACGTCGCGCAGTTATCGGAGTTTAACGGCGATTTAACGCCGTTTCAGCACGCGACGAGGTTTTTGTATCCGCTTTTGGAGGCGCGCTACGTAAAAGAGCATAAGCCTTTGCCCACGTGGGGCAAAGCGATCGCGATCGCGGTTTTGATCGGTCTGTTCGCCGCTCTTAGCTTTATATACGGGCGGCATTTGATACTAGACAACCACATATCGAACGCGATCCAATCGCTGACCAAAGAGCCGGGCGTTTTGGTAATCGCGCGAGATGAAATAGACGGCGGCAAAACTCGTTTGCGACTTTTGTTGGACGATCTCGCTAGAAAACCCGAAGAGACAATCGCCAACAATCCCGCGGCGGCGCGTATAGAGATAGTCTATACGCCGTTTGTCTCGCTTGAGCCGGAGATTGTGAAAAAGCGAGTCGGTTCGCTGCTAAACGCGCCGCGCGAGGTAACGATGAGTTTTGAAGACGGCGCGGTAACTCTGAAAGGCGCCGCGCCGCTAGAGTGGATAAACTACGCTAAGCGGGTTTTGCGAGAGGTTCCGGGCGTAAAGAGCGCCAATTTAGACGGACTAAGCGATCCGTATATGCAACAGATTACCAAGCTGATTGAGGCGATCGAAGCGATTGGAATTGAGTTTCCGGTGGGAAAATCCGATCCAATTAAAGAGGACGCGCCAAAACTGCAAAAAGCGGTGGATATGCTTGTCGAGCTAGAGAGCGCCGCCGGCAAAGTCGGGCTAACCCCAAGCCTCGTCGTATATGGGCACGCGGACGCGACGGGAACGGCGAAATACAACTACGAGATCAGCCGCGCGCGAGCCGCCGCGATCGCCGCCGAGCTTTACAAAAAAGGGAGCGCGATTCCCGTCGAGACGTATGGCATGGGTTCAAAGTATCCAAAAAACGAAGAGGCAAAATACGATCAAGCAAGCAGACGAATAGAGATGCGAGTGCGCCTGTTGCAATCGACCGCCGCGTATTAACCAGCGAAAGAAAGATCGATGATAAGCAAAAAAATCTGTATGTTAGGCGCTTTTTCCGTCGGCAAAACGTCGCTGGTGGGGCAATATGTTCACTCCATATTCAACGATCGGTATCTATCTACGATCGGCGTAAAGATCAGCAAAAAAGAGCTTTCTTGCGCCTTGTCGCCCCCCGTGACGCTTGTGATATGGGATTTGGAAGGCAAGGATATATACACAAACATAAACGCGTCGCATCTGCGCGGCGCGTCCGGCTTTTTCGTAATAGCCGACGGAACGAGAAGCGAAACGCTGGGCGAGGCGCTAACCATTCGCGATCTCGCGCTCAATATTATCGGCGAAAGCGCCCCAAATTATCTGCTTATCAACAAATCGGATATATGCGATAAGTGGGAGATCGCCGATCGGCAAATAGAGGAAATCTCGCTAGACGGCGTTAAGGTTATCAAGACCAGCGCCAAAACGGGCGATTCGGTAAACGCGGCGTTCGAGTTACTTTCGCGCGATATGTTGCTTGCCGCAAACATATCGGAGGGAACGTCATGAATAACAGTTCGATATTGGCTCAAGATATATTGCGCGAACTTAACATCGTAACGTTAGAACGAGAAGGACCAAGTCGCTACCGTATTTTAGGCGATCCGCCGGAGTTTTACGGCAGACTGTTTCCGCCTTCCGCAAACGGCGCGTGCGTCGAGCCTTGGACTATTTCGCCTATGCTAGAAGCGTTTGTGATCGACGCCGAAGCCTTTTTTGAGCGCAAAAAGGAAGGCAGTTTTAGCTCCGGCGTATGGCAAGAAGACGGCGTGATCGACGGAGACGTCGCTTTGGCGGCGGACGCGATGTCGTTTAAAAACGGACAGGCGATTATTATTAGACTCTTGCGGCAGGATTTCACCGATCGCGCCGCGACGTTAAACGACGCGCGCGCCCAACTTTTGCAAAAGCGCGAGATTTCAAAAAATCTCGATCTCTATCGCGAGAGGTCGCGACTAGACGGTCTTACGGGGCTGTTTAATCACGCTACTTTTATGGAGTTGCTACGCGGCGCGATCGACGAGAGCGCCGACAAGCTTACGCCGCTCTCGTTCATTATGCTCGATATAGACGACTTTAAAAAGTTCAACGATCTTTTTGGACATCTCGCGGGCGACGAAGTTTTAAAATCGGTCGGGGCGTTCTTGCGCTCGAAATGCAGAAGCGTCGATATAGCCGCGAGATACGGCGGCGAGGAGTTCTGTATCGCTATGCGCGGCGTTTCGCAAGAAGAGGCGGTCAAAATCGGTCAAAAAATATGCGAGGGCGTTCGCGAGATCAAAATCGATTCGTTACCCGCGATCACCGTCAGCGTGGGTTGCGCGGTCTATCGGCGCAACGAGCGCGTCGAGGAGCTTATCAAACGCGCGGATATGGCGCTTTACGATATAAAACGATCCGCCAAAAACGGCGTTGCGATACGTTAGTT